>JAEDMB010000025.1 GCA_016303235.1 Oscillospiraceae bacterium | reverse complement strand
AATTTTTCCTTGAATTTTATGACAAACAATGATATAATATAGCTGTTAATTATTTTGAAAGGGTATAAAATAAATTTATGAAACTTCTTTTTATAGGCGATGTAGTAGGAAAAAACGGCTGTAAATTTCTTTCGGAGAAATTATATTCAATCAAAAAGGAACATGGAATTGATATAACAGTTATAAACGGAGAAAATTCAGCAGAGGGAAACGGCATAACAAAGGAATCGGCGGAACATCTTCTCAATATGGGTGCTGATGTAATTACTACCGGAAATCACTGTTTCAGAAGATATGGCTGTGAAAAAGTATTTGAGCATGAAAACATTATCAGACCGCTGAATTTTCCGGAAGGCTGTATTGGAGAGGGAATCTGCACTCTTGACTTCGGAAGATTTAAAATTGCCGTGCTTAACCTTATGGGTACTGTCAATATGGAACCTCTTGACAATCCGTTTACATGCATGGATAATATTCTTAAAAATATTGATACGCCGAATATCTTTGTTGACTTCCATGCGGAAGCTACTTCCGAAAAAAAAGCCATGGGGCATTATCTGACAGGAAAAGTTACTGCCGTTCTCGGAACTCATACCCATGTACAGACTGCTGACGAAATTATTCTCGGCTCGCATACAGCATATATTACTGATACAGGAATGACCGGTGCGGAAATTTCGATACTCGGAGTAGATATAAAGCCCGCTCTTGACCGTCTGCGTTTCCGTCACCCTACAAAATTCACAGAATCCTCAAATCCCTGCTTTATCAATGGTGTAGTTGTAACTTTTAACGAAAAATTGGGCAAAAGTACCAAAATTGAAAGAATTATTGTGAGATAATATACAAAAATAATTTGAATCTATTGCATTTTCAATCAAATTGTTGTATAATATAATTGCTTTGAAATATCAGAGCTTTTCGCAGTATGTCTTCGGTTCATAAAGGAATCAAAAAATTACAACAATATTTTTTCCACAGGAGGTTTCAGAAATGGAAATTTTAAAGGTATCATCACATTCATCACCTAATTCTGTTGCAGGTGCTGTTGCCGGTGTTATAAGAGAGCAGAAAGCCGTTGAGGTTCAGGCTGTCGGTGCCGGTGCATCAAATCAGGCAATAAAGGCTATCGCTATCGCAAGAGGTTATCTCGCTCCAATAGGCATTGACCTTATCTGTATTCCTGCTTTTGCCAATATCCAGATTGACGGAGAAGAAAGAACCGCTATCAAGCTTATCTGCGAACAGAGATAATTTCTGTAATTTATGTTACCGCATTCTTTTAAGGAATGCGGTATTTTTTTATGCAAAAAGGCGGACATCTCTGTCCGCCCGAATATCTGAAATAAAAATTTTTACTGTCCGGAAGAAAGCTCTGCATATTTTTGCAGAATACCGCTTGCGTCCGATGAATCTATTTTTCCGTCTCCGTTATAATCGGCAGATAAAAGCTTATTGTCAGTAAATGATGGTTCATTTCCGCTTGAAACAGATGCATATTCTGAAAGGACTTCAGAAGCATCGGAGGCATTTATAAATCCGTCACCGTTCACATCTCCAGGAATATAATCGGGTTCGGGTATATCGCCGAGAGTATCAAAAGATATACTATTTTTATTTGCGAAATCTTCAGCAGATGAACCCGTATAGCCATGAATTGTAAGCGTTGCAGAACTGCTGAAAGAATTTGAATTTATAATTTCAGTCTGATAAGGAACAGTTACATCAAAAAGATTTGAGCATTTATAAAAAGCACCTGTTTCAATTTCAGTTACAGTATCGGGAATTGTAATTTCTGTTATTCCGGAACAATTACAGAAAAGATATTCCGGAATAGAAGCAATTCCGTCCTGAAAGATTACTTTATTCAGATTTGAACAGCCTCCGAAAACATCAGGAGTTCCAAAAACAATTTCATTTACTACTTTAAGATTTTTAGGAATAAAAACGCTTTCAATTGATGTACAGTTTGAAAATGCATAATAATTTATAGACTCAAGGGATTCCGGAAAATCTATTTCAACGAGATTACTGCAATTATAAAATGCCTTACGCTGAATTGATTCAAGATTTTCCGAAAGATTTACTGATGCTAAATTATTGCAGTTTTCAAATGCAGAAGTTCCTATTGAAATAACAGTATCGGGAATATCAATCGATGTTATTCCTGTACAGTTAAGAAAAAGATAGGGCGGAATTTCTGTTATTCCTTCCTCAAATATGACAGTATTAAGATTTTTGCAGTTTAGAAAAGTTCCGTATGCACTGCTTGAAATAGTAGAGTTTTTAAGTTTTTTCGGAATAAATATGCTTTTAAGTGATGTACAGTTTGCGAATGTATTATAGCCTGTTGATGCAAGAGTAACCGGTATATCTATATTTTCCAGCGAAGAACAACCTGAAAACACATAATTTCCCAAAGATACAACATTTTGCGAAAGAGTTATGTTTTTAAGCAGACTGCAACCCTGAAAAGCACTGTTTCCGATAGTTTTAACCTTGTCTGACATCACTGCACTTTCAAGATTTCTGCAATATGAAAAGGCATATTCTCCGATAGTCAGAATTGTGTCAGGCAAAACAATTTCGGAAAGTCCAGTATTATTGAAAAGTCCCGCAGGAACAGATGTTATACCTTCCTCAAATGTAACCTTACTAAGTGATGAACAGCCGAAAAAAGCTCCGTAATAATCATTTGTATATAAGCCCGTATCACTAATTCCCTTTGGGACAAATACGCTTTCAAGCGAAGTGCAATTTTTAAAAGCATTGTCGCCGATGGTTTTAAGCGAAAGAGGAAGATTTATTTCCTTAAGAGATGAACACCCTTGAAAGGCATAGTCTCCTATTAATGTTACAGTATCAGGAACTGAAATATTTTCAAGCAAAGTACAACCCTTAAATGCATTTGAATTAATTTTTGTAACGCTTACTCCCTCAATAGTCTCGGGAATACTCACAGAAACGGCATTTTTGTCACAGCCTGTAATTTCAGCATATCCGGAATTGACAGTATATTCCAGTTCAGAAGAATTTTCAGTTTCTGACAAATCTGCACCGGATTCCAAAGCATAAGAAAAAACTGTATTTGTTCCTATAGCTGAATTTATCATCATCAAAGCAACTATCATAGAAACAATCTTTTTCTTTTTCATAAATTATTCCTCCAATATCCTTAATGGAAAATATTATATCATAAATTATTTTCAAAAGCAATATATCAGAATAATTTTGTAAATATACACAGTTATTTTTAACCATTTTATTTGATTATATAAAATCAAAGCGGACATCCCTGTCCGCCCTGAGAAATTATTTTTCGCTCATAGATTTTTCGAGCCATACCCTTGCCATATCAAGAGCCTCATAAAGACCGCCGTCACACTTGGCAGTTCTTGTAATCTTAACGGGGTCAGTAGACATCTGATAGAGCTGAACTCTGTCGGCAACTTCAGTATCGCCGATTTTTTTAGTAGTAAGAATTTTGAGATTTATTACAAAAGGGTCACACATAAAGCCGTAATAAATTTCATTTTTATTTCTTACAAGCGGAAAACCCTTGTAGTTAAAAAATTTCTGTGGCATATAAAAATCCTTCCTTTCAAATTATTTCCATGTTTTAATATACTCCTCTCCGGTATCAATTCTTCCGATATTTTCAAGAAGTGTATCCACATATGATTTACTGCAAATATATCTGCATTCTCCGTCTATAACAATAATACTTCTGAGAGCAGTATCATCATAGAATTCAACAGTATATGTTTTTTCAAGATATTCATCAGTAACGCTGACAGATGCCGTCGGCTCTTTATCGGGGACAGTATATCCAAGAGCAAATTCCTCGCCCGGAGCAGTTATAAGATAAGAATAGAAAAGCCTGAAACGTTCTGTTTCAAAATCAACACCGTTTTTCTTGACTTTAAAATTCTCCTTTGAGTCCCCCTCACAGTCGAATATAATATCATCATATCCCTTTGCGGAAACGGTCATTTTCTGTATATCCCATACATTAGAACCGAATACGGTCTTTGAGGTGAAATCAACAAGCTGAACAGTACCCCATACAGCTGATTCAGTTGAAATCTTGTATATTATATTATTTCCGTCAAGCATAACATAATGATATTTCAGACCGTCATCATCAGTAAATGGTTCACTCATAATCAGCCTGTATTCTGTCTTGTCCTCAAGAGTGAATGATACTGTACAGAAAGGCGATGCAAGACCAGCCTCCGCAATATCGGATTCATCGGGGTGTACGGAATAGAAATCATCAGCAGTAAGACCGAAAAGTCCGTTTGTGACTTTTATGGAACGTTCAACGCTGAGATAAGAAAACAGCGGTTCAGTCATAACATGAGCTGCAGAAGTACCGCCTCTGTTATTATTGTCATCGGATTTCTGGTCATATTCAATAACAATATCATAATCAAGGTCATCACGTTCTATTTTAATAGTTCTGACAACCGGATAATCATCTTCCGGAGGTTCTTCGAGAACGGTTTTTGATACAAAATCATTCTTTGAAAGGCGGTAATTATCCACAAGACCTGATGATACAGTATATACTGTATCATCGCCGTCAAGCATTAAATAAGTGTTTTCAGCTACAGGAGATACATCGCCTATATAGAATTTTACACTGTTTCCGTTGTCATAGTGAAGAACAGCCGTAACAGGATTTTCAAAGCCGTATTTCGCTGTATCAGTACAGTTTTCAGCTACAATGGAATTAGCTTTGATATCCATTGTATTGTTTGAGAGTGTCCAGAGCTTTGAAGTATCAAGGAGCAAATCCTCATAATCTTCTATTGTATAAAGAGTTCTGTCCTCTCCCTCTGCTTTTTTAAGGCGGACAACGTTAAAATCGCCGGTGGAATTTGAAACTTCAATTTTATTTATTTCATCAGGATTGTTGTGAATAATCTGTGTTCCAGCACCGTATGCCTCAGAGGATTCAGATGATGTGCTTTCAGAAGATTCATCAGACATAAACATTTTCCAGCATACCGCACCTGCTCCGAGAACAGCAAGCACTGAACCGAGTGCAATAATACTCTTAACTGATTTTGTCATTTATTTTTTCTCCTTACGAATACAACAATACCGCATATAACAACTATTGCCGGAATAACATACATTACAGCAATTCTGATAGCAGAGAGCTGACTCTGGTCAACCTTTATAAAAATCTGCTGGAGATTTTTCTGCGGAATAACAAAACTGCTGTCCTTGCCGGTAATGTTATTTACCATATTAAGGACAAAGTTTGCATTGTTATAGGCAGTAGTCTGAGCAATAATATTCGGGTCGGTAAGCATAACTGAACCGACTGCAACAACATGGCTTGCATACATATCATAACCCTCTGCCCTGTCCTTGGTTGTAACAACAATAATATTGTTTGCACCGTTTTCCGAAGCAGATGATTTGTCATCAGCAGATTCAAGAAAATTTCTGTAAGATGTTGACTGTGACTGAAGAATAACTTCAGTACCCTTATCGTTGTTTTTATCAGCAATTGTAACGGCTCTTGAATAGGGAGCTACGACAGGAAGTGCCTTGTTTGCAAGCATACCTGAAATTGTATCATCAGTTATATTCATAACAGGAGCCATAAGCTGTCCTGCCGATACCGTGCTTACATACTGAGCATTGCTGTCATCGAATACAAGGGATTCTTCAATTTTAATGTTCCATTTTTCAAGAAATTCATCAAGGTTAGGAGTATCAGCAGTAACTATGCTTGAAATATATATAATATTTTTCTGATAGTCACCGTTGTTATAGAGAAAATCCTCAAGCTTTGCAATAGCATCTTCAGTGAAATCAATTTCCGGAGCAGAAATTATAAGAAGGTCATAATCCTCCGGAGAAAGTTCATCAGTAGCAATATCAACGTCCTTCATATTATAGCCGTTATTGCTTAAAAGCGAATATAACTGTATTATTGAATTGTATGAAGTCTGACTGAAAATAGCCTGACCGTTCATTTTGTAAATCATTCCGGCATTAATGGGATTTGCGTCAGTAACAGACATAATAGCAGAAGTTATAGCACTTTCACCAGTAAATATAACACCTGTATCATTTGCAGAAGCATACTGTGAACTGCTCTGACTGAAAAGGTTTCCGAATCCTATAACCTTTATTCTGTCGCCGGAAGACACTATAACCTGCTGTGCTGTGATAGTACCCTCATAGAGCTTTGTATATTTTGAAACCTCATCAGGATTTTTTTCAACGTCAATATATCTTATGCTGATATTATCGGCATACATTTTGTATTTTTCAAGAAACTGCGGAATAATTTCTGTGGGAATCTTTCTGTAAGTATCAGTAAAGACATATCCACCGCTGTTGAGTTCTTCTTCTGTGAGAGTAACAGCAATTTCGACATCATTTTCGAGATTGGAAAGAAAGTCAATACTTTCCTGACTCAGTTCATATCTTTTATCTTGTGTGAGGTCAAATTTGACGGGATACTTTTCAGTAATCATATTCATTATGACATTAAGCAGAACCACAATAGCAAGAACTATCGCAACAGTAACCGTTGCAATAGTGCCGTACTTGAATTTTTTCATAAGTTTAGATTTGTTCTTCATTTCCGGTTACTTCCTTTCAGAGTTAATCAGCTCCAGCGTTTTTTCTCAAATACTCTTACAGTGAAGAAATTGAATACAAAAGCCACGCTGATATAGAATACAACGCTTGAAAGATTGAAAATTCCTCTTGTGAACTCAATATAGCGAGTGTAGAAAGAAAGAGACATGAGGATATTTTTGATAAAATCGATATTGATAAGAGAGGCAATCTGGTCTATAAGATAGAGAACGATAAGCACAAGAAAACTTACGGCAGCGGCAGTAATCTGATTTTCTGTCAGAGATGAAACAAATATTCCGACTGCAATAAAAGCTGCTCCGAGAAGAAACATTGCAAGAAAGTTTGATATAACCATTCCCCAGAGAACCGTTCCGAAGTAGCTTAATATAAGTGCATATACAAGAGTAATGCACAAGCCGATTGTATAGAGTGTCAGTGCTGCAAAATACTTTCCGAGAACTATTCCCCATAAGCTGACGGGAGCTGTTAATAATCCCTGGTCAGTTTTCTGTTTTTTCTCCTCGCTGATGAGTTTCATAGTAAGTACGGGAATAAGTATCAGAACTATCAGAAACAATGCACTGAACATTCCGGACATATCAGTAGTAGCCGACATAAGAGTGCCTGCAAGGAAGAAATATCCCGAAAACAGAAAAAATACCGATAAAAATACATAAGCAATGCTTGAAGAAAAAAAGCTGTTCATTTCACGTCTGTAAATTGCACCCATTATTTTTCGCCTCCGTTATTATTATCTTCCGGCTGTGACTGTTCTTCTTTAGGAATAACAATACCTTCGCCCATAGTAATTTTAAGGAATATATCTTCAAGAGTAAGTTCCGAAAGCTGAAGCATAAGGATATTCCAGCCGTTTTTAATGCAAAGGCTGTTGAGGTCACGCCTTATATCTGTACCCTGTTCAGATTCTATGTCATAATCATAGATACCCTTTTCACGCTCCATATCAGCACGCACATACTTTACGCCTTTGATAGTTTTAAGGGCATCTGAAATTGTATTTTTATCTGCACCCTCAATTCTTGCAGTCATGCGGTGCTTATTGGTAAGGCTCTGAGAAATTGAATCAGCTGTTCCGTCAGCAGAAAGAACACCCTTGTTTATGATAATAATTCTGTCGCATACAGCCTGAATTTCTGAAAGTATATGCGATGAAAGTATAACTGTATGAGCTTTTCCGAGTTTCTTTATAAGAGTACGGATTTCAATAATCTGCTTGGGGTCAAGTCCGACAGTAGGTTCATCGAGAATAAGCACGGGCGGATTTCCTATAAGAGCCTGTGCAAGTCCGACACGCTGACGGTAACCCTTTGAAAGATTCTTGATTATTCTGTTTTCGACATCAGTTATTCTGCAAAGAGAACAGACATCTTTAATATGAGCTTTTCGGGACTGTTTGCATTTTTTTAGGTCATACATAAAATTAAGGTATTCGTGAACAGTCATATCGACATAAAGCGGAGGGATTTCGGGAAGATAGCCTATATTTTTTTTAGCTTTGATAGGGTCTTCAAGAATATCAACTCCGTCTATAAGCACCTGACCTGATGACGAGGATATATAGCCTGTCAGCATATTCATAGTAGTTGACTTTCCCGCACCGTTAGGGCCTAAAAATCCGAGAATCTCGCCTTTATTCACTTTAAAGCTGATATTGTCAACAGCCTTTTTGTCACCGTAGAATTTTGTAAGGTTTTTAACCTCTATCATGTTTAATTTTTCCTCCTTTTTTCAGGGAAACTTGTATTAAACCGGAGAAAAAATTCTCCGGCTATATGATTTTATAATTTATATGTGATGACAGTGTGAAAACAAAACGAAATTATACAGAGAGCAATTCAATACCCTTTTTAATTCTTGCAATGGAATCCTCTTTGCCAAGAACGGCACAAAGTTCAACAGCACCTCCGGGAGTAAACTGTTTTCCGGAAACAGCAGTTCTTACAGGCCATAAGAGCCAGCCGTTTTTAACTCCGAGTTCAGCAACAAGGTCAAATAAAGCCTTGTGAATTGTTTCAACGTTCCATTCATCAAGATTTTCAAGTACAGGCAGTACAGCTTTAAGAGCCTCGAGAGAAGTTTCCTTGTTTGTTTTCATCTTCTTGTGGCAGTACATAGCAGTATCGTATTCAGGGAGCTTGTCAATAAAGTCAACCTGTTCCGGAACGTCTGTAAAGAGTTCAGTTCTTGGCTGAAGAACAGATGCAAGAACTTTAATGTCAATATCTTCTCTCTTTACACTCTGCTTTATATACGGAGTAATTACTTCAAGGAATTTTTCGGGAGTCATTCTTCTGATATATTCAGCATTGATAGCTTTAAGCTTAACGGGGTCAAAAATAGCAGGAGCTTTTGAAATTCCGCTTATATCAAATTCCTGTACAAGTTCATCAAGAGTAAATATTTCCTGTTCGCCCTTGGGAGCCCAGCCGAGAAGTGCAATAAAATTAACGACAGCCTCCTTGAGATAGCCTTTTTTGAGCAAATCCTCAAAAGATGCATCACCGTTTCTCTTTGAAAGCTTTGTAGTCTGGTCTTTCATTACAGGTGAACAGTGAATATATTTAGGAATATCCCAGCCGAATGCCTCATAAAGGAGATTATATTTAGGAGTTGATGAAAGATACTCATTTCCTCTTACAACATGAGTAATGCCCATTGTATGGTCATCAACAACGTTAGCGAAATTATAAGTCGGCATACCGTCAGTTTTAATAAGAATCTGGTCATCAAGAGTTGAATTGTCAACAGTAATATCGCCGTATACTTCATCATGGAAAGTAGTTGTACCCTCAAGAGGCATTTTCTGACGGATTACATAAGGTATTCCGGCATCAAGCTTTTCCTGAACTTCTTCCTTTGAGAGATTACGGCAGTGACGGTCGTACATGGGGGAAATATGTGATGCCTCCTGAATTTTTTTAAGTTCATCGAGGCGTTCCTTATCGCAGAAACAGTAATAAGCGTGACCGCTTTCAACGAGCTGAACTGCATAATCCTTGAACATACCCATTCTTTCTGACTGTATATAAGGGCCTACGGGTCCTCCGATGTCAGGGCCTTCGTCCCATTTAAGACCTGTCATTTTAAGAGTATCATAAATAACATCAACAGCACCGTCAACATATCTTTCACGGTCAGTATCTTCTATACGGAGAATAAAATCACCGTTATTTTTCTTAGCTATTAAATAAGTATAAAGAGCTGTTCTGAGATTTCCGATATGCATATACCCCGTAGGACTCGGAGCAAATCTGGTTCTTACTCTTTTAGTATCTGACATTTTAAAATCAATCCTTTCCGACAGTTGTTTTAATATATTTTATATCCTCTGCAATCTGAGCCTTAAGCTCATCAACAGAGGAGAATTTTTTTTCACTTCTTATAAAATTTTTAAGCCGTACTTCGGCACAGATTCCGTAAAGATTTCCGGAAAATCCTAATATATGAGTTTCAGCAAGCGGTTTTATATTATTTTCAACAGTAGGCTTTATCCCGATATTAGTAACAGATGAATAATTTATATTATCAATAATCGTTTCAGAATGATAAACACCGTATTTCGGAACAAGCTGACCGTCAGCAAAATGCTGGTTTATAGTAGGAAAATTAATCGTTCTGCCTATTCTGTTACCCTCTGAAACTGTATTTTTTATAGAATAGCAAAAGCCAAGCTCCGAGAGTCCGGAGATTTTACCCTGTTTAAGAAATTCCCTTATAATTCCGGAAGATACAGGAGTATTTCCGGATTTCTCCGCAAGCTTTATTACTTCTGTTCTGAAATTATATTTCTGCCCGAACTCATGAAGATTGTTTACATCACATGAGGCATTTTTTCCGAAACGGAAATTCTCTCCGCATATAACTATACCGGCATTCATTTTTCCGGCAAGAATTTGTTTTGCAAAACACTCGCCGTCAAGATTTTTAAGCGTATCAAAATCGGGTGATTCGATATAGTCAAAACCCATACTTCTGATAATTTCGAGCTTGCGGATATTCGGATAAATATATTCAAAAGGTTTTCCGTGCTTGAATTTTATTGATTCGGTATTAAAAGTAAATACAGCGGGCATATATTCCGAATAAGAAAGAGCTTTATTAAGTATAAGCCTGTGACCCATATGAATACCGTCAAAAAGTCCGAGTGCGACAGCAGTTTTAGATTTCATCGATTAATCACCTCAGACAAGATTTTTATATACTTTCAGAATATTGCTGTCATGCTCCGCAAGAGCAAGACCTATAAAATTATTATCAGAGCCATAGACTCTGTAAACATTATTCTGCGGAAAAATATTTTTAATCCTGTTTAAATCAAGCTTAACACCGTTTTTATAGAGTCTTGTCTGATGTTCACAGAGATGTATTTCGGGATACACCATAAATGCACTGTCTGTTGATATAAGCAGACTTTCAATATTATTGCTTTTAACAGCATTTTCAACCTGTTCAAAATTAAAGCATTTATCAAGAGTAAATCCGCTTGTGCAGGTTCTGACAAGAGATGTCATAATACCTCCGCAACCGAGCGAATCGCCTATATCGTTTATAACAGTACGGATATAAGTACCCTTTGAGCAGACAATAAAAAGCGTTCCGGACTGTGTTTCTTCATTGAAATTTTCCAGTTTTATGCTGTCTATATGGATTTCACGTTTTGGGCGTTCAATTTCGACACCCTGACGTGCAAGGTCATAGAGACGCTTTCCGTTTATCTGAACTGCCGAATACATAGGGGGAGTCTGAAATATATCTCCTTTAAAATCAGGAATTATTTCAAGTATATTTTCACGTGATACTTTTTTATCATACTGCTGAACAGTTTTTCCTGTAATATCCTGAGTATCTGTTGAAAGTCCGAATTTAAATTCCGCACGATAACTCTTTGAATTGTCCGGAAGAATATCGCATGCCTTAGTGGCATTTCCTACAAATACAGGAAGAACACCCGTAGCCATAGGGTCAAGCGTTCCGGAATGACCGAGACGCTTTATTTTCAATATTCCCCTTAGCTTTGCAATAACGTCAAAGGAAGTGAATCCGGAGGGTTTATTCATGCAAAGTATTCCGTTCACAGACTCATACCCTTTCTGACAGCTTCAACAAGAATTTTCTTTACGTCCTCAAGCTTTCCGTCCAGAGCACAGCCTGATGCCTTAGCATGACCGCCTCCGCCGAGAGCGGAACAGATTTCCGATACATTCACGTCACCGGTTGAACGCATTGAAATTTTATACGAATCGGGAGCTTTTTCCTTTATGGTGATACCTACTTCAACGCCCTCGACCTGCAAAGGCAGATTTGCACAGCCGTCCAAATCATTGGAATCAACACCGAGACTGTCAAGAAGTTCCTTTGTTATGCATATAACAGTAACCTTGCCGTCAAGATAATATTCCATAATATCTATAACAGCACTTTCCATTTTAAGTCTGCCGGCAGTCTTTATATCGAACATTTCACGGTTGATTTTAGCATAGTTCAGTTTATGCTGTCTCATAATTTCGCCGGCAATTTCATGAGTTTCAGCACTTGTGTTTTCAAATTTGAAACAGCCTGTATCAGTAGCAATTCCCGTATAGAGACAAAGTGCAGTATAATCTGAAATTTCAATACCCATTGTACATGTAAAAAGCTTATAAAGAACTTCGCATGTTGCCGATGCCTTTGAATCAAGCAGAGTACGTTCCGCATAATTTACATTTGAAACATGGTGGTCAATGCAGAGCTGAACCTTATCGCCGTAAATTTCCTGATATTTTCCGAGAAGTTTAGTATCAGCAACATCAACAGCAATAACAGTATCGGGTTCAAAATCCGTATTATTTTCAACAGCTGTAATATAATCAAATTTTTTCAGAAAAGGGTCACAGCAAATAACAGCACTTCTCTTTCCCATACTTTTCAGAACGGCATGAAGTGCAAAGCCTGAACCGATACAGTCACCGTCCGGACTCTGATGGACAAGTATATAAGCATTATCGCAGTTTTCGAGAAAACTGCCAGCCTCACTCATACTAATAAGCATAAAAAAATTCCTCCCGAATTACATTTCATTAAGTTTTCTGTTAATTTCCGCACCGTATGCAATGGAATCATCAGCAATAAAATTGAGTTCGGGACACTTTCTCATTTTAAGGCGGTGAAAGAGTTCACGCTTTATAAATCCTCCCGCACTGACAAGACCCTTTACGGACTGCTTTGTTTTATCCATTCCCTCAAGACAGGAAACATATATTTTGCAGTATGACATATCACCGGAAAGCTCTGCCCTTACGACAGTAAGCATAGGAGCTATGCGGGGGTCTTTAAGCTCACGGAGAATAGCAGTCATTTCACGCTTTATATCTTCCTCCATACGGTTAAGTTTAAAATTAGGCATAAATTATCCTTTCTTACTGAATATTTTCAGTATATTCATCTTCGCCTTCATCATCAGAATCAAAAAAGCCGTCAGCAAAAATAGTATCAGCAAATATTTTCATTTCCTCGGAGACATCTGTTATATCATCAGACTTTTCAATGCTGACGCTGTAACTCTCCTGTTTTTCTTCCGCAGGAGAGTCAGCAGGATTTTCTGATTCTTCACTGATTTCCTCATCATAGTATTCATCAGCATATTTATCATAATCCGGCTCAAGTTCTTCAGAGCCGACAGGTCTCTCAATGCCGAGAAGGTCATCAATTTCGGGTTCTTCCGTGATACTGCATTCACCGAGAAGAATTTTTTTGACTGATTCAAAGAAGAATATATCAACAGGGCCGAAATCCTCCCATGCGAGAGCCTCATCACAGTAATTCAGCATATCCTTGTTGCTCATTCTGCTGTTATTCATAAAGAAATCAGTCCTCTCTGTATTCCTCTATCATGAATGCTTCAAAAATATCTCCCTCTTTGACATCACTGAATTTTTCAAGGCTTATACCACATTCATATCCGGAGGCAACTTCCTTTGCATCGTCCTTGAAACGCTTAAGACTGCTGATTTTGTCTTCAGCAACAACAATACCGTCACGCACTACTCTTATCTGTGACTGTCTTGTAACCTTTCCGTCAACGACGTAACAGCCGGCAACCATTCCGACATTTGAAATTTTATATACCTGACGTACTTCAATTCTGCCGACAGCAATCTCCCTGAATTTCGGAGCGAGCATACCTTTCATAGCAGTTTCGATTTCTTCGATAGCGTCATAAATAATTCTGTAAAGTCTTATATCAACGCCGTCTCTTGCAGCACTTTCCGCAGCAACGGGGTCAGGTCTTACGTTAAAGCCGACTATAATAGCATTAGATGCATTTGCAAGCATAACATCACTTTCATTTACAGCACCAACACCGCCATGAATAACTCTGACTCTTACCTCATCATTTGAAAGCTTTTCAAGTGACTGCTTGACAGCTTCGACAGAACCCTGAACATCTGCCTTTACTATAATAGGAAGTTCCTTGATTTCGCCCTCTGCAATATGGCTGAAAAGGTTATCAAGAGTAACTTTCTTAACGGATTTGAACTGTTCTTCCTTAAGCTCATGCTTTCTCTTTTCAACAAGTTCTCTTGCAAGTCTTTCGTCCTTGACAGCATCGAATATATCGCCTGCACTCGGAACATCTGCAAGACCGGTAATTTCAACCGGAACAGACGGGCCTGCACTCTTGACAGGCTTTCCCTTGTCATTAGTCATAACACGGACTCTTCCCACGGAAGTTCCGGCAATTATAACATCACCGGTATGGAGAGTACCTTTCTGAACGAGAAGTGTAGCAATAGGGCCTCTGCCCTTATCAAGGCGAGCCTCAATAACAGTACCCTTTGCGAGTCTGTCAGGATTAGCCTTAAGCTCCTGAACTTCGGCAACAAGGAGAATATTTTCAAGAAGTTCATCAATACCCTCCCCTGTTTTAGCGGATACGGGAACGCATATAGTATCACCGCCCCAGTCCTCGCATACGAGATTATGTTCAGTGAGTTCCTGTTTTACACGGTCAGCATTAGCCCCTTCCTTATCCATTTTATTTATAGCAACGATAACCTGAATATTTGCAGCTTTAGCATGATTTATGGATTCAATAGTCTGAGGCATAATTCCGTCATCGGCTGCGACAACAAGAATAGCAATATCAGTAATATTTGCACCTCTTGCACGCATTGAAGTAAAAGCTTCATGTCCGGGGGTATCAAGGAATGTAATGGTCTGACCGTTATATTTTACCTGATAAGCACCGATATGCTGAGTAATTCCGCCTGCCTCCGATGCTGTTACGTTGGCATGTCTTATTCTGTCAAGAATAGAAGTTTTTCCGTGGTCAACGTGACCCATAACAACAACGACAGGACTTCTTGACTGGAGATTTTCATCATCATCGCTGTCATCAATAAGACGTTCCTCAATAGTAACGATAACTTCCTTTTCAACCTTTGCACCGAGTTCCTCGGCAACGAGAGAGGCTGTATCAAAATCAATCTGTTCATTGATAGTAGCCATAACACCTAAGCTCATAAGCTTTTTAATAACTTCGGCAGCACTTTTCTTAAGTCTTACAGCAAGCTCGCCCACTGTAATGCTGTCAGGAATCATAACTTTAATCTGCTGTTTTCTTGCACGTTCGAGTTCAAGACGGCGGAGCTTTTCAGCCTCTGATTCCTTGTTTGAATACTGCTGGCGGTTACGCTGAGCAGATTTCTGATTTATCTTCTGTTTTTTGGAAGAATAGTTATCCTTGCCATGCTTACCGCTGTCGGGAGCAATCTGTTCATAGCGTTCATTGTACTTGTCAAGGTCTATATAGCTACCTCTTGTGTCAACGGTTCTTCTCTTGACTGTTGCCTGAGAAGTTTCAGAACTGAACATTGTTGAAGAAGTTTCAGAGCTGAATGATGAATTGAGCTTAGTTCTTTCACCATGAGGGGTTTTAGATTTCTGATTTTTTGAATTATTATTCTGCATAGGCTTATTATCCTTTGTCCTTTCGGATTTTTTTGAACCGGCTTGTTTTTCAGCCTTTGGAGTCTGTATATCCTGTGCGGATTTTTTCTCCTGCCTGTTATTTTTATTCAGGGGCTTTCCGGAATCAGTGTTTTTATTTTCCGGAGAAGTTTTTGATTCGCCTGCTGATGCGAAATATTCATTAAAGCTTGAGACCTGATTTTTCATAGTATAGTGTTCAAGCAGAAGATTCATTTCATCGCTTGTAAGAGAGGATACAGATTTCTTTTTATTGTCGCCTTTTTCAGCAAAAAAGGAGATAAGTTCCTGAACCGGAACATTCAAATCTGAAGCGAATTCACTTAATTTTATTTTCTTTGGCATAAGCTTAATCCTCCTGTTTATATTTTAATATACTGCCGGATATTCCGGCATATCATAATTTTTCAGCAAGAGCTGTAAAACTATCTGCAAACCCCCTGTCACATACAGCTATAACAGCAGTAGTTTTTCCGAGATAAAATTCAAGTTCCTCCTTGGTCAGGCGAGCCGGAATGATTTTCACATTATATTTTGAACATACAAAAGATATTTCTTTAAGAGTATTGGCAGAAATATCACTTGCAGTCATAACACAGAAAGCCTTTTTATTTTTTACGGCATCTGAAACAGCATCAAAGCCGATAGTTAATCTGCCGGCACGTCTGCATATAGTAAGAAGATTAATCATTTTCTGAACGGAGTTCATTTTCCATTACCTCATAAACACTGTCATCTATTCTGCATGAAAATGATTTTTCAAAGCGTCTGGACTTTCTGGCTTTTAAAAGACATTCGGCACTTCTGCATATATAAGCACCTCTGCCGGATTTTTTGCCTGTAAGGTCAAGGCTTATTTCACCTTCCGGAGATTTTACAACTCTTACGAGTTCACGCTTAGGCTTGTTTTCGCCACAGCCGAGACACATTCTCATAGGTATTTTTTTAGGTTTCATAATTATTTATACTCCGGCATTTTCAGCATCATCGGAATCATCAATAATGATTTCATCATTTTCCGGAATATTTTCTTCGGAAATCATATCATCATCATTTCCGGCAGAATCAAGAAATTTCTGTGTATCATCTTTAAGTTCAGGAGCTTCCTCACCTGTTACAATATCAAACTGCGGTTTTATATCAATTTTGTATTTGGTAAGCTTTGCAGCAAGTTTAGCATTCTGTCCCTTGTTTCCTATTGCGAGGGAAAGCTGGTCATTCGGAACAATTACAGTACATTTTTTATTTTCTCTTGGGGCATTTTCCTTATGTGATTTCTTTTCGGAATCGCCTGTATTTTCAGTTTCTGCCGTTTCTTCTGCTTTAACGGGAGCAGGCGGAGTAGTAATTACTGTTTTGAGAACTTTCGCAGGAGCAAGTGACCTTGCAATAAATTCAGCAGGATTTTCGCTGTAAGGAATAATATCGATTTTTTCACCGTTAAGCTCATGTACAACAGCATTTATACGGCTACCTCTGGGGCCTATGCAGGCTCCGACCGGGTCAACATCGGGATTTTTCGACCATACAGCCATTTTTGTTCTTGAACCCGCCTCACGAGAAATTGCCTTTATTTCAACAGTACCGTCATATATTTCAGGGGATTCTATTTCAAAAAGACATTTTACAAAATCCTTGTGTGAACGTGAAATTTTTATAATAGGCTTTTTTTCCGGATTTGCGATATCAGTTATATAAACCTTTACATTCTGGTCTATATGAAAAGTTTCGCCCGGAATCTGTTCTTTTTTGAAAAGATAGAGTTCAGTTCCCTCATATTCCACAGTAATATCACCCTTTGAGTGGTCAATCTGTGAAACTTTTACATTTATACAGCAATGTTTCTTGTCTCCGAAACGCTTCATAATCTGTTCTCTGTTAATCTGACGAAGGTCGCCTTTGATAGACTGCTTTGCAGATATTGCAGCTGTTCTTCCGAGGCTTGAAATATCAATTTTATGGAGCATAGTTCCTCCGACATAAGCAGTCGGGTCAACAGCCTTTGCGTCCTCAATATTAATTTCATTTATATCAATCGGCACATCGTCAATAATCTGCTGAACTATATACATATTGAATACTTTATTCTTAGTATCAATATCAATTCTTATATTGTCCTCACTGTGCGGATATGCTCTTTTGGCAGCCTTGAGCATAGCTGACTTTACTTTTTCAACAAGCGTTTCTATATCAACGCTGTTTTCGCTTCCAAGCATTTCAAGTGCATTAAAAAAACTGTTATCCATTTTGATAAATTCCTCCGATATTATATATTTTATGCAAAGTCGAGATAAAGCTTTACATGTGCAGTATCTGCAAGCATATATTCCTTTTCATTGCCGTCATCAGTTCTGACTGTAATTTTATCACGGTCAGCAGACAAAAGCGTACCGATTATATCCTTTTCACCGTCAACGGCACGGATAAGTCTTACCTGAACCGTATCGCCTATACATGCCTCAAAATGTTCTTCACGCACGAGTTCTCTTTCAAGACCTGCCGAACCGACTTCGAGAATATAGCTCTGTTCGATAGGGTCTTCACGGTCAAGCATATCACTGACGGGAGCTGTAACTGTTTCGCAGTCTTGAATAGATATTCCCTCATCACGGTCAATAAATACTCTGAGATACCATACAGCACCTTCTTTTACAAAGCTTATATCCCAGAGAAAATATTCGAGTTCATCAGTAATAGGCTTTACAAGGTCATAAATTTTACGTTCGGTATTTCCGAATTTTTTCAATTTCAAAAGCAACATCTCCAATATACAAACTAAAGACCGGAAGCTTTCCGGTCTTTTGGGTGAACATCTTACTTTTAATATTATAGCACACTGTATATTAAAAATCAAGTGTTTTTGCAATTTTTTTCTGAAACACGAAAAATTTTACAAACTGTTTTTATAAGCTTGACAAATATATATCCCCTGTGATAGAATTTAATCAGAAAAAAATTTTTTAAAAGGAGATTATTTTTTATGGGATTTAAAATA
>JAEDMB010000142.1 GCA_016303235.1 Oscillospiraceae bacterium | reverse complement strand
GATTTCTTAACATAGCCGAGCATTGAAGGAACGAGAATTGCTGCGAGTACGCCGATGATAGCGATAACAACGATAAGTTCAACGAGGGTAAAACCCTTAACCTTTTTAGTTTTCATATCGAAAACCTCCTTATAAAAATAATAAAATTCAGACCGGTGAATCGGCACCGGTAAAAATCGTAAAGAACAACGGCCGAGCTCATAACCGTTTTATGTTCTCTCTATGTACATAGTATATCATATTACAAAAACTTTGTCAATAGATTTCTAAAATAAAAACGAATTATGAACAAACTTTTACGAAAGTGAAAGCTTAAACGTTTAAGTACGGGCTTTTTTCGTCAAATTGCACAAATTTAAGTAAAAAGAATTACATAGCGTGCAGATAACGGTAAAATTCCTGTTTGTCCTGACACTTTTCAAGAGCATCTTTTTCAGCAATAACATTAGTTTTAACGAATCTTGCAAGTTCATAGTCAAGGCATACCATTCCGAACTGCTTACCGGTCTGAATGGCATTCTGAACGAGATGAACCTTGTCATCACGAATCTGTGCGGAAACGGCATCAGTAACGTTAAGAACTTCAAGTGCGGCAATACGTCCCGAACCGTCTTTTTTAGGAATAAGTGTCTGAGAGATAACGCCGACAAGGTTATTCGCAAGCTGAGTACGAATCTGTTTCTGCTGATGTTCGGGGTAAACGTCAATGATACGGTTGATTGTATCAGCGGCACTTGTTGTATGAAGTGTAGACATAACAAGGTGACCTGTTTCAGCAGCGGTAACAGCAGCAGTTATTGTTTCAAAGTCACGCATTTCTCCAACGAGGATAACGTCAGGGTCTTCACGGAGTGCGGCACGGAGTGCAAGTGCAAAGCTTCCGACATCGTCGCCGACTTCTCTCTGATTGACCATACATCTTTTATGTTCGTGAACGTATTCGATAGGGTCTTCAATAGTAATTATATGAGCAGATTTGTTAAGATTTACATAATCAATCATACCTGCAAGAGTAGTTGATTTACCTGAACCGGTAGGGCCTGTTACGAGAACGAGACCTCTCGGACGCATTGCGAAATCAGCAAGAATCGGCGGGAGTCCGAGGTCGTCAAGGGTAGGAATATCATTTCTGAGGAGACGTATAGCAATAGCCGTATGACCTCTCTGAAAATAGATGTTTACACGGTGACGGTAACCGCTTCTTGTCATATATGAGAAGTCGGTATCCTTATGGGCAGCGACGCTTTTAGCCTGAGCCTCATTAGTCATCTGGTTTACTATGTTGAGAATTTCCTCCTCGTCCATTTCGGGATACTGAGTTCTCATAGTTCTGAGCTGACCGTTAAGACGAACTACGGGAGCTATTCCGGCAGTAAAATGCAGGTCGGAACAGCCAAGAAGTCTTACTTCGTCCAGTATTCTGTTAATCTGAATAGCCATTTAAAAAAATTTCCTCCTTTAATAAAATTATATAGCATAGGTAACTCTTACCAGCTCATCAATGGAAGTACTGCCGTTCTGAACAAGTTCAGAAACGTTGTCACGGAGAAGTCTTGTTCCGTTAGCCTTTGCAGCTTCTTCAATCTGTTCCTTAGTACCGCCCTGTGCGATAATTGAGGAAACATTTGAAGTACAGTGAATAATTTCATGAATAGCGGTTCTGCCCTTATAGCCTGTGTTATTGCATGAAGGACAACCACATGCTTCATAAATCGGAACGGAGTGGTCAATTTTCATAAGCTTGTTTTCTTCTTCAGTAGACATTCTCATTTTTTTGCAGGCAGGACAGAGAACCTTTACAAGACGCTGTGCAATAACACCGATAAGAGAAGTTGCAACCATATAGGGAGCAACACCCATATCAACAAGTCTGACGATTGTGGAAGCAGCATCATTAGTATGAAGTGTTGAAAGAACCAAGTGACCTGTAATAGCGGCTCTGATACCAATATCAGCGGTTTCAGAGTCACGCATTTCACCTATCATAACGATATCAGGGTCCTGACGGAGAATAGAACGGAGGGCAGCCGCAAAAGTCATACCAGCCTTTGAATTAACCTGAACCTGATTTATACCGTCAATATTTTTTTCGACAGGGTCTTCAACAGTGATAACGTTTACATTAGGCTTTGCGAGTTCGCCGAGAGCAGCATAAAGGGTAGTTGTTTTACCTGAACCCGTAGGACCTGTAACAAGGATAACTCCGTGAGGGCATTTAATCATAGATTCAAAAAGCTGATAGTTATATTCAGTCATACCTAAATCAGTAATCTTACGGAGTGCAATCTGACCGGTTGAAAGAATACGGATAACTATTTTTTCACCGTTTACAGTCGGAAGTGAAGATACACGGACATCGAGGGTAGTTCCGTCAACAACCTGAGTGAAACGTCCGTCCTGTGGTACTCTCTTTTCAGCGATATTCATACCGCTTATAAGTTTCAGACGTGTTGTAAGTGCATTATGTACAACATTGGCAACGTTCATAAGTTCAACAAGGTCGCCGTTTACACGGATACGTATTCTTGTATATGTTTTGAAGGGTTCGATATGAATATCGGTAGCGTCTGCACGATAGGAGTTTTCAACGATAGTAGTAGCAAGCTTAACGATAGGAGCGCTTTCAACTCTGTCTTTTGATTCTTCATCATCTTCAGCATTATTCATATCACTGAATGCCTGAACGCCCTCAAGAACGCTGTCAACATTCTGCATTGAATAAAATTTGCCGATAGCTTTATTGATAGAAGAACGTGTAGCAAAAACGGGGTCTGTATCCATACCGGTCATAACCTTTACATCTTCAAGGATATTGAAGTTATAAGGGTCATCAGTAGCAACAGTAAGACGTTTTCCCTTGATATTGATAGCAATGATAGTATACTTTTTAGCAAGATTTTCAGGAACTTTTCTTACTGCCTCGCCGTCAATATCGAAGTTTGCAAGGTCGACATAAGGAACATGGAGTTTTCCGGCAAGAGCCTGTGCAAATTTAACTTCAGAAAGGAAACCCAGTTCAACTATAACCTCTCCGAACTTTTTAGTACCCTTAGACTCTCTCTGAACGGCAAGAGCCTGTTCAAGCTGTTCCTGTGTAATAAGCTTTTTTTCCACAAGATAGTCGCCTATTCTTACATTTCTCATAATAAAAACCTCCGGTTGCATTATTTTTACTTGTAAATTTTTCTTTATTATGTTATAATAACAGCAATAAAAAATTTTTTTAAGGAGGTAAAACAAAATGGAATTTGAAAATGTACTGAAAAGTGATTTCATGGACATTCAATTCTACATAATGTTCTACTTAATAGTATTTCTTTTTGGCATATGTATAGGAAGCTTTCTGAATGTTGTAATCATCAGAGTTCCAAAAGGAGAATCTCTTATAAAGCGTTCCTCACACTGTATGACATGCGGTACAAAGATAAGAATTATTGACCTTATACCTGTATTCAGCTGGATTTTCCTAAGAGGAAGATGTCATTCCTGCGGGGAAAAAATTTCACCGAGATATCCGATAGTAGAGAGTCTTAACGGACTTCTCTATATGCTTGTATTCTGGGTAAAGGATTTTAATGCTGAATCTATAATAACCTGCGTTATGTTCTCTCTCCTGATAACAGTCGGATTTATGGACTGGGACACTCTTGAAATGGAGCCGATAATACTTGCAATGATATTTGCATTGGCCATTCCTTCAGCACTTCTTACCGATTCTCTTACGATAAAAGACAGAGTAATCGGAGCATTATGCATAAGCGTACCGTTTTTTATAATAGGGGAGATTTGCAGATTCTGCCTGCCGAGATGCCGTGAAGAAGGTATCAGAGGAATTGAGCTTGGCGATACGCTTCTTATGCTTTCAGCCGGAGCAGTAATCGGAACACGGGCTATTATAGTTTCGGCTTTTATGGGAATTATAATAGCATCAGTATGCGGATTGATTCTCAAAATGATAAACGGGGATTCAAAATTTGCATTCGGCCCGTATCTTACAATAGGAATTGCAATAGGTACTCTCTGGGGAGAAAATATTGCCGACTGGTATATAAGCCTTCTCACAGTTGAATAAAATCAAAAATCAGGCAGCAGCTTTTAACTGCTGCCTTTTTTTGATTACTGCGGTTTGTTTACTTCGTCAGTTAATGAATAGATTATATAAATATTGTCATCAGGATTTCCTGAAACTCTTGGATTGCCCGCTGTTGTATTTGAATTAAGGTTAGGGAATGAAGGATTCATACTGCCTGCTAACTGCAATTCTATTTTTGATGTATCAGTAATCATATTTCCATGCCCGTCATCTTTTTTTCCGTAAACATAATATTCCTTTGGCTGACCGCCGTTATGACGGTTTATTATATTTACAAGCGGAATTGTTGC
>JAEDMB010000024.1 GCA_016303235.1 Oscillospiraceae bacterium | reverse complement strand
TACATAGACGATTTTATGAAATCTATTGACAAATCAAAAATCAATACTGAACTCAATTTCGCCTTTGAAATCATCAACGCCCGATATATCGCAGATAAATCAACTATCATATCATCGGAACTCCTCATTAACCAGCTTAATTCCCTTGATAATGCAATCGCTGGCAGAATCGTTGAAAAATCCGGCAGATTTACTATCAGCGTTTCAGGCGGTGAAAAAAATTTCCGACTGAAATAAGGAGGCGAAAAATTTTGGCTACTGCCGAATACTCTAAATGTTTAAGAGATAAAAGAAAATCACTTTATAAGTGTGCATCGTGCGGAACTCAGGACGAAAGAACTCTTGCAGGGTATTCCTGTTGCAATAAATGTGTTGAAAGACAAAGGCAATACCACAAAAAAATGAAAGCACAGCACAGATGTAATCAATGCGGTGAACAGGACAAAAGAACACTTGCGGGAAAAACACGCTGTGAATTTTGCTCCAAAAAAGCAAAACTGTTGTACAGAGAAAATAAATTACACAAAATGAACGAGAGGGCAGAAAAATGATTATCATTAACAAAACTAAAACGCATATCGTAAATTTTGACAGCGTTACAGAAATTCTGATGTCAAATTCTTATTATGGCTCTATAAGAGTCAACTTTGCAAACGGCGGACGTTACGAACTTGAACACTATGACACCGAAGAAGAAGCAAGAATTGCTATGGAAATGCTTTGCGATTCTATCGGAAAATCTGAATGTTTTGTAATGCCTACAAGCGAACAGATTCACAACAGGATAATTTCTAAACCCGATTCACTTCACAGATATTCAGGTATAAAGCCTAAACGTCACGGCGGGTCCTGAAAAGGAGGCGATTTTATGGCACTTCAAAGCAGTATAGCCGAAAATCCTGTACAGTTATCATTATTTGACCCTGCGGAAAATCAGTCAGGAATAAAAGACACAGGAAATCCGAAAAAATTTAACCCCGCACTTGTTCCTGACGAAGATTTCAGGAAATCTCCTTACACCGAAATACCGACTGTCAAGGATATACTGAAACTTTTTGAAAATGCAACGTATAAGGTTGGAGTTCACGAATTTCTTTCAGATGTTTTTGAATGCTCGGCTATTGCGGTTTCAAATCAGATTGATTCAAGGAATTACATCAGACGTGAAGAAAAGTATAAGAACATCATGAAAAAATATGACAAAGAAATGAGATTTTTGATATGCGATATTTTTTCAAGGCTTTATGTTCTTTTATCAAGTCAGATTGAAGTCGGTTTTAATGACTACCTGGGAGAACTGTATATGATGTCCGAAACAAGCAACGACAAATCAGGGCAGTTTTTTACTCCGTATCATTTGTCAAAAGCGTGTGCAAAATTGACTGTTGACAAAAATCAGGTTGAAGAATGTATCACGACAGACAAGATTATAACGATGCACGAGCCTACAGTAGGTTCAGGCGGAATGGTACTGGCACTTGCAGACGTTCTATATAACGAGTATCATTTCAATATTACAAGAAATCTTTTTGTTGAATGTGGTGATATAGACACACGTTGTGTGCATATGTGCTATTTGCAGTTATCTCTTGCCGGAATACCCGCTATAATTTACCATCGTGATGGCTTATCGCTTGAAACGTGGGATAAGTGGGAGACACCTGCTTATATTATGCAGTTTTCGAGATTCAGGAGGATAGACAAATGAACGCAAAAAAATACGGAAAATTCATTATTGATGAACAAATCCCCTCCTACAACGAATACATAAACAAGTGCAGGGCAAACAAATATAATGCCAATATCTTTAAACAGAATGTTGAAAAGGCTGTTGGAATGTATATCATCAAGGCTTGCAGACGTGATGAACTGCCTGTTTTCGATGATACTCCCTGTATCATCAGCTTCACTTGGTATGAATCAAAAGCAAACAGAGATGTCGATAATATCCAGTCAGGTCAGAAATTCATTATCGACGCTCTCCGCAAATACAAAATTATCAAAAATGACGGTCAGAAGTATGTTAAACAGACTTTTCACCGTGTTGCAAGGAGCGACACCGGAAAAACTTATGTTGTTGTTGAACTTCTTGAATATAATCCCATTGAGGATATAGCTGTAATTTAATTCAGATTAAGCTGTAATGCCGTTCTGATACATTCGGCATATAACTTATATATCAAAAATCAGGACGGCTTAAAACGGCTTTTAAACGCAAATATGAAAGGAGAATGATTATGGAAAGAGATTATCAGGAACTTGCAGGCGAAAACAGAGAGCTTAAAAGACTCCTTAAACTTGCTATCGAGGATTTTGAAAATGTGACAAAAACGTGCGATGAAACTCAGTGCGAAAATTGTCCGCATAACTATCTGCATAACTATCCTTGTGGTTGCTGTGAATGGCAGTACAAAGTTGAGGCTGAAAAGCTCCTGAAAAGTGAAACTCTTGCAGAATTTCAGCCTGTTATTCACGCTAAATGGGTGCTTGTCAGAAAATATCGTGATGAAGATGGATATATCAATGAAATATTTAGATGCTCAAACTGTGAAATTCCCAGAGATGAAAAATTTTCTTTTTGCCCGTCTTGCGGTGCGAAAATGGACGGTGATTGAAATGATTTTAACCTGTCAGGACTGCAAGCACTTCAAAAAATGCATTGAGAGCGACAGAAACTACATATGCACAAGCTTTCAAAGAATGAAAACTACGGGAAAAATGCTGAAAGTATCGAAAATCAGGGCGAAAATGTATATACCGGAGGAGAAATTTAATGACAGCAAAGGAATATCTTAGTCAGGCTTACAAGCTGGACCGTGAAGCGAATATGATTATACAAAAGGCTGATGCAATGAGAAAAAGCCTTTACGGCAGAGGTCAGAACTACGAAAATACCGGTCATAGTAGTAATGCTGACGGCATTGCTAAGGCTATCGAAAAAGTTGCAGACTATGAACGCAAAGCAGATGAAATTATTGATGAACTTGTCAACAAGCGTATCGAGATTGAAAACATAATATCTCTTGTTCCTGATTATGACCAAAGAGAAGTACTCGAAAAAAGATATTTGTTATATCAGAGCTGGGACGGATATTATGACAAAATGACCGGCGAGTATGTAAAAGGCATTTGGGAAACAATGGGAAAATCCCGCAGTCGAGTATTTGAATATCATCAGAAAGGGCTTGACTTTATAAATTCGAGACTAAAAAAGATTGAAAAAGACTAAAAACTGTGATAGTATGGTATCATAGAAAAGCACGGAAGATTGCAAAAGGCTTTTCCGCACCGTCTGAACTCCTCTCGGTGCGTTTCCCTTCCGTGATTTCGTTCATTTTAATATTCCTTCAAATGCCGCCCGATTGGGCGGTATTTGTTTTATAAAAAAATTACGGAGGTGATACAACCTTGAATACTGAAAATCTGAAAAAAGGGAATCCCGATACACAGTTCAAAAAAGGCGGTCGTTCAGCGGTCGAGGCTGGTCGCAAAGGCGGTAAAGCCTCCGCTATATCCCGTAACTTTGTAAGTGCTTTAAAAAAGCGTCTGAAAGACAATCCCGAGACTATGGATAAAATTATTGACTCGCTTGTCAGTCAGGCTGAAAACGGCGATATAAAGGCTGTCGAGTGCCTTATTGACCTGAACGGCGAATCCGTTCAGAGGGAATCACTGAAAATCAAGTCAAAAGAATTAAAATTAAAAGAAAAAGCCTTGCAGAATACAGGACCCGAATTTTCCAAAGAAGAACCCTTATTGTATAATGCTCTGGAGCGTGATGATTCTTGACTTTTGCTAAACTTTCAAAAAAGCAGAAAACTGTTTTCAAATGGTGCTATAAGAACGATTACAAAGCCCTTATTTGCGACGGTGCTGTCAGAAGTGGTAAAACTATATGTATGATTACAAGCTTTATTCTGTGGGCTATGAGACGTTTTGACGGGGCTATGTTCGGTATATGCGGAAAATCTGTAGGCTCGGCTGAAAGAAATATCATTATGCCGTTGCAGTCAGTAGCTGATATAACGCACTATTTCAAAGTAACATATACACGTTCGATTCATCTCCTCACGGTCGAGGGTATGGGAAAAGTAAATTATTTTTACGTTTTCGGCGGTAAAGATGAATCGTCATATATGCTGATTCAGGGCATTACGCTTTCGGGAATTTTTCTCGATGAAGTCGCACTTATGCCCCGTTCATTCGTGGAACAGGCTATCACAAGAACTCTTTCCGTTGAAAATTCCCTTTACTGGTTCAACTGCAATCCCGACAGCTCGGAACACTGGTTCTATAAGGAATGGATTCTCAAAGCAGAAGAACGAAACGCTCTGCACCTTCACTTCCTGATGTCAGACAATCCGACGCTTTCGCAAAAACAGCTTGACGAGGCGGAAAGGCAGTTCTCCGGAGTCTTTCACGACAGATACATAAAAGGTTTATGGGTTGTTGCCGAAGGCTTAATTTACCCGTTCGGGGCAGAAGGTAAAGCAACAGTATCAAGTGAAGAACGGCAGTATACAAGATACTATATCAGTATTGACTACGGCATACAGAATCCATTTTCAATGGGTTTATGGGGACTATGTGACGGTGTATGGTATCGGTTTTCAGAATATTATTACAGCGGACGCAAAGAACATCATGACAAAACAGATGAAGATTATTACAAAGATTTAATTGATTTTGCGAAAGACTATCCGATAAAAGAAATAATCATAGACCCGTCAGCGACATCATTTATAGCATTGATACGCAAATACTGTAAATTTCACGTAAAAAAGGCGAATAATGATGTTTCAGAGGGCATACGAAACACTGCTACTGCTTTACAGTCAGGCAAAATTAGAATATGCGACTGTTGTACAAATACGCTTGCTGAATTTTCTGCTTATAGGTGGAATGAAAAGTTAAGTTCTGACACTCCGGTTAAAGAAAATGACCACGCTATGGACGATATGCGTTATTTTGTAAACACCGTTTTGTATAATCAGGGTGGATTTTTTGCACAAGTGAGGTGAAACAATGCTTACAGATTTATCATTTCTTGAAAAAAATACAGCATTTCCTCCTGTTCAGGAGAAATCAAGGCTTGACGAATACCGGAAAAATGATGTTTTATTTCATTCTGGAGTGCCTCCCGAATGGTCGAAGGATTTCAGTGCGATTGCAAGGCGACTGGGTAAAAGCCAATCAGAAATTGATACAATTTTTAATTATCAGCAGTTAATTTCAAAGAAAACTGCTGATTTTGTATGTGGTGAACCCCCGACAATTGAAACTGAACAGGATACAGACCAAATCACAAGAAAGCTTGAAAATCAGGAGTTTTTCACTAAGCTTTATGAAGCTTTTATTGATGTTTCACGTTTTGGAAATGCCGTGCTAAAGTTTCGTGATAAGACTGTCACGGCGGTTTCTCCTATGTACTGGTTTCCTGTTTGTGATAAATCCGACTTGAAAACCATCGTACAACACGTGATAGCATATCCTGTTGACTCAAACTTGTATGTCGAAATTCACGAAAAAGGAAGATTTCTTGAACGTCTTTATAGTTTTAACGAAAATACAGTCGGAAGTCTGATTTATGAAAAGAAACATCAGACAGGACTTGACGGTTTTGCTGTCGCTGTTCTCACAAACATAACAAGCAGTTCAAGTTTATACGGCATTTCGGACTATTCCATAATAAACGGTATTATCGAAAAGCTGATATGGAGATTTTCGTGCATTGACAACGTACTTGACAAACATTCTGAACCGTCAATGTCGGGTCCTGAATCGGCTATGGAATACGATGAAAAAACCGGTGTTCGCTTTCTTAATCTGGGAAAGTATTTCGCCAGAAGTGACTCAAATTCCCCTGATTTGCGTTACATAACTTGGGACGGCAATCTTGAAAGTTCCTTTAAGGAATGTGAAATGCTTTTCAATCAGCTTTATATCCTGTCTGAAATGGGTCAGGCTTTTGCTGATGCAGGAGGCGGAGACAGTTCCGGAACAGCTTTGAAGCTCCGTCTTGTATCTCCGAGAGTAAAGGCATCACGTCTTGCAAAGCTGAATAATTCAAGAGTAAAAAATATAATTTGTACTCTTTGCGGTATTAATGGAGTTTCCGTTGATTATGACGGTCTTACACTCCATTGGAATGACGGCTTGCCTGTTGACGAAGCAGAGCAAATACAGAACTTGTCAACCGCTGTAAATCAAAGAATTATGTCGCAATATTCAGCACTTAAGCGTATGGGACTATCTGACAAAGAAGTCGACGCAGAAATTGAACAGATTGCAGAGGAACAGTCAGCAATACAGCCTCTTACTCTGGGAGTGATTGATAATGCCGAATAAATCACAGCTTGATTTGCTTATAGAAGTATACCGTGAGGCACAAATCAGACTTATTTCAATTGTTTCAGGGAAATACGGTGCGGGAACTAAAACATACTACAACAGTATTCTGAAACAGTTAGAACAGCTTATGAAACAACTTTCAGTGGAAACAGGGAAATATATTGAAATGTCTGTTCCGAAAGAGTACAAAAAGGCTCTTGATGCGACATACAAATATTTTAAAAAAAACAAGCTGAAAATGAAACAGCCGGATATGTTTGCCCGAATACATTCCGATGCAGTCTATGAACTTTCGAGAGAAATGCAATACCACATAAATCAGGGCATTTCACAAGCCGGCAGACGTGTAATACGCTATCTTGACTCTTCACGTGACAACGCTTTAAGGCAGTCAGGATTAAGAGCGTCAGCGGTAAAGATTTCAGCCGGTCAGACTGTGCTGGATATGCAAGCGGATTTGTTGGAAAGGCTTTCAGAGGACGGTTTTCTTACTGTTCAGTATGGCTCGGGGAAAAGGGCATATCAGGTCGGACTTGATACATATACAGCTATGGTTGCTCGCTCTACAACACGTGAAGCCGGTAATCTTGCAAGAAAAAATCAGCTTATTGAAAACGGTTACGACCTTATGATTATGACTGAACACTATCCAACCTGTGAAATATGTGCAATGTATCAGGGCAGAGTTTACAGTATATCAGGCAAGGACAAGCGGTTTCCTCCTCTTGAGGAAGTATTTTCAGGAGGATATATGAATACTCACCCTAATTGCCGTCATTCCGTAGTCCCTTTCATAGAGGAAATGCAGTCAAGCGAAGAAATAGAAAATGCTATCGAAAAGAGCAACAAACCGTTTGAGGATAACCGTTCTGACAGTGAAAAATCCCTTTATACAGAGCAACAGACAGAAAATCGGCATATGAGGGCGGACAGGTATCAGTATGAACGCTATAAGGCAAGGCTCGGAAGTGATTCCCCGAGTACATTTTCAGCTTTCAGACGCATTAAAAAGGCTGATGGCGAAAAATGGAAGGAATTGCAGAAAAAATACAGAAATTCTAAATAATGAAAGAAGATGAGTATATGCAGAGAAAATTTCTCGAAGATTTGGGGCTTGAAAAAGAAGTCATTGACAAGATTATGACTGAAAATTCAAATGATATAACCAATACAAAGAAAAAGCTCGAAGCAGAGCGAGACAACTATAAAGAACAGCTTGAAACCGCACAGACTGCTTTAAAGGACTTTGAGGGCGTTGATGTTAAGGAACTCAACGGCAAAATTTCAACTCTTACAGCAGACCTTGCAAAAAAAGACAGCGAATATCAGGCTAAAATTGCCGATATGGAGTTTAATTCAGTACTTGATAACGCTATAACGTCAAGCAAGGCGAAAAATTCAAAGGCGGTCAAGGCACTTCTCGACCTTGAAACACTTAAATCCTCAAAAAATCAATCAGAGGACATCAAGACAGCTCTTGAAAAAGTTAAATCAGAAAATGATTATCTTTTCGAGGGTACAAGTATAGCCGGAAGCGGTGCAAATCCGCCTACCGGTACAACACCAACACCCAATCAGCTCCCTAAGGGAACAGTAATTTTTTAAGGAGGCTTAATTTATGGCACGTACAAAGGCATTATCACTCTTGCAGGCGGCATCAACTAAAGCAGACCTGTCTGAAATTTATGGCATTGTTATCGACAATGTTATGAAAGATACTCTTTCCAGTGCATTGAAGTCACAGGCGTACACAGGAAATCCGGCAACAGGAAGTGTTGAGTTCAAGAGATTTGAAAATTCCGAGGCTAAAACCTACGGAACAGCAAGAACCGCCGGAAAAGGTGATGCAATTACAGCTCCGCCCATAACAGTAAATATTGACACTCACAAGGAAATCGTTGAGGAATGTACAAAATTCGACCTTGATACTTTCGGAGTATCAGGAATTATGGCAAGACGTGCGGCGAATCATATTGATACAATGACCACGGACTTGGACGTTGCGTTTTTCAGTACTGCTTGCAGTTCAGCAACAACATTTACTCCAACTGCTACTGACCCGCTTGACATTCTCGAAGAAGCTATACTCAAGCTTGAAACAGTCAAAAACAAGCACGTAAGAGGAACTAACCGTATAAATCACCGCATTATTCTTTCCCCGGCTTATTACAGCACTGTCAGAAACAAGCTTGACAGCGTAATAAACAGCAATGTCGACACCGCTTCCGAGGAATTTGGAATGTTCCACGGTGTAAAGGTATACAGCACTATAAATCTTCCTGATGAAATCGATTTTCTGATTATGCACAACGGAGCAGTCGCACAGCCGGCAATTGTAAATCAGTACAGCAACGCTGAAAAAATACCGCTTTCCAATGATTTTGCTGTATCTCTTTTCTATGATTACGGTACAAAGGCTCTCACTCCCGACCTTATGTTCAAGAAAGTGAGCGAATAATGTACACATCAGTTCAGGAAGCAAATGATTATATTTCAAATCATTATACAACTGATTCTGCAGAGAGAAAACGCTGGGAAAGTCTTTCCGATAATGATAAAAATGTATATTTAACAAATGCATTTGAATCCATTGAAAAGCTGAATTTCAACGGCAGAAAAGCAGTTTCGGGTCAGGAGACTGCTTTCCCCCGTCTCCCGTATCAGTACGGCAGAGTTGAGGAAGTCGCACCAAAAGCGGTAAAATACGCTGAAATCGAGCTTGCTTTGTGGCTTTCAGATACAAAACGTACTGCAAAGTCGAAAAAGCGTAAGGAACTCATAGAGGACGGCGTAACATCATTTTCGCTCGGCGATTTATCCGAAAGTTACGGTGATACTTCAAACGCAAAGGAAACTGTATCAGCATTGAAATGCAGTAAATGCCGTGAACTTCTTTCGCCTTATCTTTGCGGAGGTTTTTAAATGTGTTAAATGATTATCTTAACCAAACTGCTGAATTGCAGAGACAAACCGGCACGAATCAGCGTGGGCAGCCTATATTTTCGGAAATAACAACAGTTCAATGCAGATTACAGCAGAAGCACAGTTTGATTAAAAAATCAGACAGTGAAGTAATTTCTGCTGAACACGTCTGCTATCTTACTGATGAAGTCAGAACCGGAGACAAAATCAACGGTTTAACTGTTCTTGCAGTAAATGATATGATTAATTTTGACGGCGAAATTATTGGATATAAGGCGGTGATGTAATGGCTAAAAACTGTATTAAAATCGACAGCAAGGCTCTTGAAAAACAGCTTAAGGACGCTTTAAAACGCAATCCGGAGGTAACTGCTAAAACCGTCAAGAGCATTGCCCTTGACATTGCAGGACGTTCCGCACAACTTGCACCAATTGAATCGGGTGACCTTAGAAATAACTGCAATGCGGATATAAATGGTGTTACTATCTACGAAAATCAGACTGCAACAGGAAACGCTCCGCCGTCTCTGAAAGCTGTTGCAGAAGTTGGGTATTCACTTCCTTATGCTTTAAGACAGCACGAGGATTTAACGCTTAATCACAGTAAAACAAATGGAAGTATCAAAACCAATACTATTAGATTTCAGACAAAAAACGGTCAGACTTTTGAGTATACAGGGACTTCCAGTGTAAACAGAGTTGCAGGCGGTCAGGCAAAATTCCTTGAAAAGCCGTTTCTTGACAACGAACAGAAATACATCGACGCCCTTAAATCTATTCCGGACAAGGTGATAAAATGAACATTCTTGACAAAATTGCCGAAATACTCAAAGATGATACAGTAAAGCTCGGCTATCTCCCTGATACTCCCGATGATGTTACAGCCGTTTTTGAGTATCAGGGTGGACAGCCGTCTCACAGTTTCGGGAATACTGATTTCACGGAAAATATTCAGGTCAGGACAAGAGGAGAAAACTCTTACGCAAAGGCAAAGGAATTTTCCCTTATTCTCGACAATTATACAGACGAAAATATAAGCATCATACAAACATCTCCTGTTTTCGACATAGGCAGAGACAGCCACAGCAGACAGGAGTATACAGTAAATTTTAAAATATACAGGAGGTAGTTATATGCTTTATACAGGCGTTACAGGTAAGCTCTCTATCAAGCAGGGAGATGCAGATGCAGTTGACATTGTACATATTGCAAACTGGTCCGTAGACCTTTCAAAGGAAATCCTTGAGGTTCTTAGCTTTGGCGATGAATACAAAGAAAAAGTACCATCAATAAAGGATTGGTCTGCAAGTGCAGACGGTACAGCCGATTTTGCAAAGGACGGCGGTCAGAAAGCTCTCGTTGATGCATTCGACAGCGGTGCAAAGCTTACCGGTTCATTTTATCTTGACGAAACAACGTTCTTGCAGGGAGACTGTTTCGTTGAATCTCTTACAATCGACCACGCCGCAGACGGCAAAGCCGATATTTCAATCAGCCTTGCTGGTTCAAAGGCGGCAGTCCTTACAGTTCCGGCAGAATAATAATTCAGGGCGGATAATTTCCGCCCTTTAATTTAAAAATTTTGGAGGTTTTATTATGTTTATAAATGTTAACGGAAATGAATACGAATTATCAACAAAACTCGGCATATCAGTAAAAATCGAAAAGAAGTTCAGACTTCCGCTTACTCAGGTATTTGATAAAATAGCCTCCGCTGAAATCGATGAACTTGTTGATATTCTTGCAATTTCAGCAAATAAACTTAATGATAAAGATTTTAAAGCAGAAATTCTTGATAACTGGGATTATGTGGATTTGCAGTCAGCGGTTCAAGAACTTCTTGCACGTCTGATGTTCAGCGGTGATTCCGAAGAGATTGAAGAAAAGATTGAGAAATATCCTGTGGGGGAAAATCAGAAAAATATGATAAGGAGAATGCTCGGACTTTCACCGAAAACCTTGTCAGAACAGCTTACAGAATAGGCATACTCCCCCCCAGCTGTGGGAAATGGAGCTTTGGCAGTTTAATCTCTGCGTTCAGGAGTACAATTCAATGCAAAAAGAAAAAGCACAAAGTGATACTGCTGTTGCTTGGCAGACTGCCAATTTCACCGGAGCTTCATTCTGCGGTAAACTTAAAAAACTTGACTATTATTTGAAAGAAATTGAAGTCACTAAAGCTCCGAAAGTATCAAAAAGCGAATTTGAACGTAAACTTGCAGAAGCAGAAAGGAGAGCGAAAGAGTAATGTCACTGAAAAGCTTATCAGTTACAATTGGTGCAGATACTTCCGGATTTTCGGAGGGAATGCGTGCTGTAACTGATGGAATAAAAAATACACAGGAAACAGCTGCCAAAGCTTCCAAGTCACTTGCTTCACAAGCTGCCTCTCTTGCTTCCGTATACAAAAAGCAGGGTATGGATGCAAGTGCAGCATTCAAAACAGCGTGGAGTGAAATCGAAAGAACATCGTCACAGTCAAGAAAATCCAATAATTTCGGACTGAAAAATATTTTTTCGGGATTCAGTTCTTCTGCGAAATCTGCAAAAGATAGTACTGATGAATTAAAAAAATCTTTATACGAAACCGATAATGCTTTTTCTGCTGTAAACGATGGCATTAAAGCTCTTGTATCATCAGCGGTTGCACTCGTAAGCGTAACCACAATGTTTAAGGAACTTGTGCAGGCTTTTCGGTCTTATACTTCACTTGAAAGCAGTGTGAATCGTGTAACCGACCTTTTTGAAGATTCCGCAAGATATATACAGTACTTCGCACAGACTACTGCAAAATCGCTTGGTATGGCGGAAAGCTCCGTGTATGAGTATGCGGCAACATACGGAAATCTGTTTAAAAATATTACTTACGATACTTACGAAAACGCAAAAGTTACAATCGCAATGCTTCAAGCTTCGGCAGTTGTAGCTTCAAAGACAGGACGTACTATGGAAGATGTTATGGAGCGTATACGCTCCGGTCTTCTCGGAAATACAGAGGCTATCGAAGATTTAGGCATAAATGTAAACGTTGCTATGCTTGAGGTAACTGACGCATTCAGTAAAATTGCTGACGGACGCTCCTGGGAACAGCTTACTTTCTATGAACAACAGCAAATCCGTACCCTTGCTATCCTTGAACAGGCAAGCGGAAATTTCGGCGATGAAATTCAGCAGGGTTCAGCATTCAGCGTTTCAGTGCTTACAGGTGCTTTTGAAGATTTGATTTCGACAGCAGGGGAATTTGTAAATGAAGTCTTTCAGCCGATTATCAAATATCTTACGACCGCCGTACAAAGCGTTACAACAGCCTTGCAGTCGCTTAATGCGGACGGTTTACAGCCTATTGTAAATGTACTTCATAATGTTGTACAGTATGCGGTAACGGGTCTTAAATCGCTTGTAAACCTCATAGGAATCGATATTACTTTCAACGAAAAGGATACCGAAATGTCTGATAGTTTCTCTGTATCCGCTGAAAGTTCCGGAGAAATCTCCGATAATATGGAAAATACAGAAAAAACTGCAAAAAAGCTTAAAAAGACTCTTGCAGGCTTTGACGAACTGAATGTGCTTTCCGTTCCTGATACCGATAATACTTCATTAACTGACGTTTCATCAGATACAGGCACAAATAAATCTGTATTTTCTTCACTTCCTGACCTTGAAATCTCTGATGAACCAGCTATGTCTGTGGATATTGATACAAGCGGTCTTGAAAAGAATCTCGCAAAAGTTAAAAATAATCTTAAACCGCTGACGGATTCCCTTTCAGGTCTCTGGGACGCTCTAAAGCCTTTTGCACAGACTATCGGCGAAGGCTTGGCACACTTCTACAAAAACGTATTAAAACCGCTTGCAAAATGGACTATAACAAAAGTTCTTCCGAATTTTATTGATATTCTGTCAAATACTTTGAAAGTCTTTACAGGGATATTGAATAATTTCAAACCTTTGGGCAAATGGCTTTGGGAAAGTTTTCTGAAACCCGTCGCAAAATGGACAGGCAACGCTGTAATAAAATCACTTGAAACACTTTCAGGGCTTATAAAGAAACTTGGCGATTATACGCCAGCAATAAGCGGAATTATAACGGGATTGACTGCATTTGCGGGTATTAAATTACTCGGTCAAGTCGGTGTAATATCAAAATTAACGGGAGTATTTACAGCGTTAAAAGGTGCAATATTGCCTGTTGTTACTGCATTTGAAATAGCCGGCGGAGGTTTTAAAGGGCTTGTTGCCGTTATTAAAACAGGAATCAGCACTGCAATTGCTTCGTTTACTGCTTTTATGCAAGGCTTGTCTCCCATTATGAAAATAGGAGTAACAATAGCTGGTGTTACTGCGTCTTTCAGTACAGCGTTTTCGGCAATGTATGATTTAGAAACAGGCTCAATATCTTTGGGAAATGCGTTGAAAAATATTGCTGTTGTAATCGTTCCTGTCGGAGTTGCACTTACTGCTATGCTGGGTCCTGTCGGTCTTGCGATAACAGCTGTATCTTCGCTTGCTGGTGCGATATTCGGTGCAACAAAAGCTGTTGACGATAATATATATGCTGTTTCCAAATCAACAATATATGATGAAATGGGAACTCCTATTTCAGAATACGGAAACGCAGTATCTGAACTGGCAGAGACAATAAACAATGAAACCTCTGATATAATCGGTCTGGGCGATACTATAAATTCAAACAATGAAAAAATAAAAGGCAGTTCAGACGAATTAAAAGGACTTATTGACAGAGTAACAATCACCGGTGATATGTCCGAGGAAATGGCGGAAAAAATTTCAAATTCTGCAAGTGAAATCGCAACGGCTTCACAAGAAAATATAACGCAAAGTACAAACGGCATTATCAAAGAGCTCGGAAAGCATTTTGAAGATACGGCTTCAATATCAGGAAAAAGCACCGACGAAATTATTTCAAATCTGTATTTACTCGAAGCAGAAGGCAATCAGTTAATAGCGAATACTTACAAGGAAATAGATGAATTATCAGCTTCAATGGTAAACATGGACAGAAGTTCAGAAGAGTTTTCAAACGCTCAGAGCAGACTTTCAGAACTGTCAAAACAGCTTTTTGACTATTCAGGATATGCAGATACTACTGTTGAAAGTGCCGATTCATTAATAAGAAAATTACAGGAGCTTGATTCAAATAAAATCAACTGGGAAGATGAAACAGCAGTTAACGAAGCTATGAACGCCATAACAGAAGGTTATGCGAGTTCAATGGCTGACCTGGACTCCGCTTCTGAATCTGCTATAAAAGTCATTGATAATCAATATAAGGCTTATAAAAGTATGGGAATCCTTGACGAAGAAGGAGAAAAAATATTTTCTGACCTCAAGAACGGCATTGCTTCAGGTTATGAAAGTCAGAAAAATGAAATTACAGGTTTAATCAGCCAAAAAATGACTGAGATAAAAGACAACGCTGTAATTTCATACGAAAATGCTTTTATATCAGCAGAGGCTGAATTTTACAATAATTCTTTAGGAAGCAGATTGAATTTTACAGGTACATTTATAAAGTCATTATGGAATGGTAAGGATTTTGAAGATGAACTATCTAAAAAAATTCAAGATGGAATGGATAATAGTGTGCGTGACGGTGTTAATAATGCTGTTTCAAAATTAAAGACCACAGCTAATTTATACGGTCAGTCAGAAGACCTTTTTGAAGAAATCCCGGCAGGTGCGGCAAAAGGCATTGATAACGGATTACCAAAAGTCGAAGAGTCCACTAAGCGTATGAATGAGCAGACAGTAACCACAACAAAAAAAATAAGTGAAATTCATTCGCCTTCAAAAGTTTTTGAAAGACTCGGAATATTTATCCCTCAGGGACTTGCAAACGGTATCAAAAACGGTATACAGCAAGTCGCAAACGTCATAAAAAATATGTGTACGCAAGCAATATCGACGGCAAAAACAGGATTGTGCAGTTTCCCTGATGTTTTCAAATCTGTATTTTCCAATTCATTAGGACTTCTGAAAACATTTTGCATAAACTTGACAACTGAAACTGAAAAAGGATTAAGAGCTTTTCCGGATATATTCAAATCAGCATTTTCGTTATCTTCATCACATTTGAATGATTTCACGAATAATATGAAAAACACTGCAAAAAGCGGTATTTCTGAAACTGTATCTATTATCAAAAATTCTTTATCTGCTTTGCCGTCTGAAATAAGCAATATGCAGAATCCTTTTGAAAACTATTTCAGCAATATTATTGACAAAGCAAACAGTTTCAAGTCTGATTTCCTAAACACAATGTGGAGCGTGAGAGATTCGCTCGGAGATGTTTTTTATAATATCTCAGTTGATTGCTGGAACTTCGGCGAAGCACTTAACTCTAATCTCAAAAATGCTCTTAATCAGATGATTGGAAGCTTTAACACAGCTTTTCAGGGGCTTAATTCTATCAGTTGTGCTTTATCCGTTATTCCCGGATACGATTTAAGCTTTGATATTCCCGAAATCCCGTATCTTGCAAAAGGCGGTGTTGTAAGCTCTCCTACTCTTGCTATGATAGGAGAATCAGGTCGTGAAGCTGTTGTTCCGCTTGAAAATTCAAGTTGGGTTGACGAACTTGCAAAAAAGATTTCTGCTTATTCAGGCGGTTCAACGGATAAGGAAATCAACATTGTGCTTAACGTGTCTGCTTTTCCGGGTGAAAGAGCTTTCCAAAGATACTGCATCAAGGCTTACAGAAACGAGATTTCAAGAGGCGGGAAAATTTCATAGCACATATTTCATAAAATCCTTGACAAAATATTTGATTTGATGTATAATTTTACCATAATATTTTGTCAGGGAGGAATTTTTATGAATACCAAAATTAAAGCGTCAAAATATTTTTTTAAAGTGATTTCGTTTTTGACAGCATTTTCATTCACGTCTTGCTTTATTATCAACAATAAAGCAAAAGCTGATAATATTTCATACAGCCTTGCAGACGTAAACGGCGACAGTGAAATTAATGCAAGTGATGCTTCTCTTGTTTTAAACGTTTATGCAATACTATCATCAGGAGGAGAAAACCCTCTTACAGAAGAACAACAAACAGTTGCAGATGTAAATAATGACGGCAATATAAATGCAAGTGACGCTTCAGCAATACTTTCATATTATGCATATGTATCATCTGGCGGAACAACGGCAATAGAATGGAATGTTAAATATTCAGACAGTCCCACTTTAGAACATATTGAAAGCGGTATGTATAAAGTAGGTGCGGATATTCCAGCGGGTGAATATTGCGTTTATGCAAGTGAAGAAAATATTTCAGGATATTACTGTGTAAGCTCCGACAGCACAGGTTCTTTTGAAAGCATTGTATCTAATGAAATTTTTCAGAAAAATTCTTTCATCACAGTTGAAGAAGGTCAGTATTTAACACTGACAGGAGCGACAGCCTGCACTGCCAATATTGCAAATGTCGATACATCTGAAAGTGGTGTATTTAGAATCGGATATGATATTCAAGCCGGAGAATATGCTTTGTTTTCTACTGATACTTTAGGTGGCTATTATAGTGTAAATAGTGACAGTAGCGGAACGTTTGAAAGTATAATAGGGAATGATAATTTCAGCTACAATGCTATTATTACTGTTTCCAATGGACAATATTTAAAATTGAACGGAGCAAAAGCAGTTCCTGTATCAGAAGCAAGCATTGACACATCACAAAGCGGGGAATTTCGAGTCGGAATTGACATACCAGCCGGAGAATATCGACTTGTCTGCACCGATGAACAAAATGGGTATTATGCAGTTTATAACAATAGCTTTCCTGACACTGATATTATCGGAAACAATATATTTGAAAATTCTGCTTATGTTACAGTATATGACGGGCAATATCTCAAATTAGAGCGTTGCAAAATATCAAATTAAAATTCATAAAATTTCAAGCACTCCAAACGGGGTGCTTTTTTATACCCGAAAGGAGGAAGAAAGTGAGCAATACAATACAAAGTATAGACGGTCAGGAACTGCCGATAGCACCGACAGGCTATGATGTAACGATTCAGGATATAGACAGCGACAGCACAGGGCGTTCAGCTGAAACAGGAGAGCTTATAAGGCACGTAATCCGACAGGGCATATATAAAATAGAGCTTAAATTTTCAGGACGTGCCTATCAAATAAAAGCAATAAGAAATCTTGTAAGTAAAATTAGCTTTTCTGTCGTTTTCTGGGACTTAGATGAATGGCACACGGCAACGATGTATGTTTCTGACCGCTCAATGACTCTGCTCCACACTCCTTATACAGATGGTTTTTATGACCTTTCATTTAGTCTTGTAGAGTATTAAGGAAGTGATGAAGTGTACAGCACAAGTGATGAATACAAAAAGCAGATAAATGAAACAAGACTGCATAAAATCAAAGGCAAAGTATATCCGAAAAACTGGACTTACGATTTTGACATCACAGGAAATCTATGCGGAGAAATATCGAAATACAGCCAATGCACAGATAACGCTGAATCATTCGGCATAGGAGCAGTATATCAGGGCGAGTTGAATTTTTCACTGAAAACACCTTTAGGATTTTCTGCGGATATTTACAATGCAAAAGTTGAGTTGCAGTTCGGACTTGTACTCGAAAGCGGTGAAGAAGAATGGATACCACTCGGAGTATACTATATCAAGGATATTGAAAAATCGGGGAAAATACTGAAAATCAAGGCTCTTGACCAGATGTCGGAACTTGACATTCCAACCGGACTTATAAAAGGTCAGACATATACGTTTAAGACGTCAATGCAAAAAATAACCGAAAATACAGGAGTCGAATTTGCACAGACTTTTGACGAAATCGATTCTCTTGTAAGTATCGGACTGTGGCAATATTACGGATTCGGGGAACCGGCGACATATCGTGACATTCTGCGTTCAATGGCACAGCTTTTCGGCGGATTTGCATACATCAACAGAGAAGGAAAAATAGAGTTCAAACGGCTTGATAACACAAATCCGGTTGCGGAAATTCCGGCAAAAAGACGTCATTCCCTGATACTTTCGGAGCGTCCGTTTGAGTTCGGAAAGCTTCAGTACAAATCAGATACAGGAACGATTACAACATACACATACAGCGGGAGCGGTGCGACTGTATACTTTGAAAACAGCGGATTTATTTACGATGAAGGCACACTGAATCAGCTTGAGGAAATCGCAGAAAGTCTTAAAAATGTAAGATATTATCCCGGAACTATTGAATATTCGGGAGACCCTGCACTTGATATAGGTGACTATGTTAAGATTACCGGCGGTGATGCAGACGATGAATTAATGCTAATCGGTTCAGATAACTGGATTTTCAGAGGTGTTCAGACGCTGATTTCTCCGAATACTGATAACG
>JAEDMB010000141.1 GCA_016303235.1 Oscillospiraceae bacterium | reverse complement strand
TTACATGAGTTTCTGTAAACTTTATCTTGCTTGTATCTGCATAAAAACTTGGTTTGGACTTCCTTTTACTTTTAAATTTAGGATATTTTGCAATGCCAATGAAAAAGTTTTTATATGCCGTGCAAGCATCTTTTACAGCTTGTTTTGCAATGTTATTACTATAATGATTAAGCCATTTAAACTTATTATTACTTGATTTCAAATGTGTCAGAATTTTTCTTAAATCGCAATCTGATAAAAAGTCATTTCCTATATCATAATTCATCTGCTGATAACCTAATGCCCAGTTATATGTAAATCTTGCTGTTCCCGCACATTCAAACAGTTTGGTTCTTTGCTTATTGTTCGGACAGAGCATTACTTTAATTGTTTTAATCATATTTTGTAAGCTCCTTTATCATCTTCTGCATAATAGCGGTAGTCATTAGGACTTGTATGGTGTAATATTTCATTTTATCACCTCATACAAATTATAAAAAATTATTATAAAAGTCAACAGAAAATTTATAACTTTTTATAGTTTTATTTTAACAGTTAAAGCCTCTTTCTGAAAAATCCGAATTTTTTTCTTTGTTTAGCTTTTTCGAGAGCCTGTTTTTCTTTAAGGGAATCAATATCGTCATCGTCATCATCATTGAAAATACTGTCAAGCCGGTTTTTAAGATACTGGCTTTCATCTTTGTCGTACTTTTCAAGATAATCCGAACTCATATAACGGCTCTGGGTATTCTGTGAGGAAACTGAAGTATACGGAGCAGAAAAGGAATTCTGGCTTTGCATATATTCCTTCATTCTGCTCAGAGAAATATTCTGTGTCGGAAGAAGAATCATTGTGTTTACGTTATATGAATTAAGACTCATAATTTTTAAAGCACAGTCGTTACAGGGAAGAATTGCTTCAAGACTTAATATTTTAAACAATGATATTTCCGTAACAGCAGTATCATTATTTTTAACAAGGTTGTTGCAGAGGTCTATTTCAGCATGAACGAATACAGAAATATCATTTATCTGCTTTAATGAACTTAAACCGGCATATATTCTTCTGTTCTCCGTACCTGCAATGCATATGGTATCGTTTGCAGTAAATGACATATTACTGCCTGCAATGATGTTCCGGGCAGTCTGATACATTTCATTGAAAAACATTATTAACTTTCCTTTCATAATATTAAAAGCTCATAACTGAATTATACCATAGAATTTAAGCAAAGTCAATAATTATTTATCATTAAGATTAAAAAAACTGTATATTTATTAATAACAGAAAAATCAGACAGCCATAACAAGAGTGCCGGCTGTTATCAGAATAACTCCGATTAAAGATTTGAGGGTAAATTTTTCGTGAAGAAAAACAAATGCAAGAATAAGGGTAAAAACTACACTGAGCTTGTCAATCGGCACAACTTTTGAAACATCTCCTATCTGCAAAGCCTTATAATAGCAGAGCCACGATGCACCTGTTGCAATTCCGGAAAGTATCAGAAATATCCAGCTTTTACGGCTTATATCGGAAATTCCGTTCTGACTTCCGTTTATAAAGACCATTCCCCACGCCATAGCAAGAACTACAACAGTTCTTATTGCCGTTGCAAGAGTCGAATTTACATTGCTGATTCCGATTTTTGCAAGTATTGAAGTTAATCCCGCAAACAATGAAGATAAAAGTGCAAGTACAAGCCACATTTTTTTATAACGCCTCTTTTACTGATTAAGAGGATACAATTTCATCGGCAAGCTTTTCAAGAGCTTCAGCTGTATCATCATTCATTGATGAACGCAGTGTTACAGTATTCTGACAGATTTTAATATTTTTCATAGATTCAAGATATGCTTTCATAAGCTTTCCGGACATAGGAGCCCATGTGCCGTTTTCGATAATTCCAGCAGTTCTGTTCTGATAGTTCTTTGCTTTAAGATGTGAAAGAAAATCCTCCATACACGGGAAAATTCCTCCGTCATAAGTGGAGCTTGCAAGAATAATTCTGTCATATCTGAATGCATTTGCAACACATTCGGAAATATCACTTCTTGAAAGGTCTGCAACGGTAATTTTATCGTCTGTTTTTTCAGAGAGTATCCGTGCAAGTTCCTTTGCAGTCTTTGCAGTATTGCCGTGAATTGATGCATAGGCGATAAATATTCCCTTTTCTTCGGGAGCGTAACTGCTCCATGTGTTATACTTGTCAACATAAAAGCCGAGATTTTCATTAAGGATTGTGCCGTGCAGAGGATAAATTGCATTTATTTCATAATCTGAAAGCTTTTTGAGAACAGCCTGAACCTGTACGCCATATTTTCCTACTATGTTGAAATAATAGCGTCTTGCCTCATCAAGCCATTCCTCATCTGTATTCAAATCGCCGAATTTTCCGAAACCGTCAGCCGAAAAGAGTATTTTTTCAGTTGTTTCGTATGTAAACATTACTTCCGGCCAGTGAATCATCGGAGCCATAAGGAATTTAAGTGTATGATTTCCGAGGCTAAGCTCATCGCCTTCCTTGACTGTCAGTGTTTTAGTATCCGGACTTAATTTGCAGAACTGCGGTAAAAATGCGAAAGTCTTTGCATTTCCGACAATTTCGGTATCCGGGTAAGCCTTCATAAATTCGCCGATACTTCCGGAGTGGTCGGGCTCGAGATGTGAAACTACAAGGTAATCCGGTTTTTTTCCGTCAAGAGCCTTTGCGAGATTTTCAAGCCATTCAGCAGTCTTTTTTGAATCAACAGTATCCATTACGGCAATTTTTTCATCTTTGATAAGATATGAATTGTATGAAACACCGTTCGGAACTTTATACTGATTTTCAAAAAGGTCAGTTTCCCTGTCGTTTACGCCGATATAAATTATATTGTTCATATTTTAAAATCCTCCTGTAATTCTATGATATTTATATTATATCATATCATAGTTCAATAATCAATATATTTTTTTATTTTAAAAAAAGACTCCGCTTTCTGAACGGAGTCTTTATTATTTTAACCTATGCTGTCAAATCCGTGCTGAAGGTCAGCAATAATATCATCAATATGTTCTGTACCGATTGAAAGCCTGATAGTATTCGGCTTGATTCCGGCTGAAAGGAGTTCCTCTTCGGTCATCTGTGAATGAGTTGTTGAGGCTGGGTGTATTACAAGTGATTTTACATCAGCTACATTTGCAAGCAGTGAGAAAAGTTCAAGACTTTCGGTGAATTTCTTTGCAGTATCGGCATTTCCCTTGATTTCAAAAGTAAATATTGAACCTGCTCCGTCAGGGAAATATGTATCATAGAGTTCCTTGGCTCTGCCGTCGGCAAGTGACGGGTGATTTACCTTTTCAACCTTGGGGTGATTTTTAAGAAATTCCACAACCTTGAGAGCGTTCTCTATATGACGTTCGAGACGGAGTGAAAGTGTTTCAAGTCCCTGAAGAAGCAAGAATGAATTAAACGGAGAAATTGTTGCTCCCTGGTCTCTCATAAGAGTTGTGCGGAGTTTCATAATATATGCGATATTTCCGCAAGCCTCTGTAAATACTACTCCGTGATATGACGGATTAGGCTTTGAAAGTCCGGGGAATTTGTCATTCTGTGCCCAGTCAAATTTTCCGGAATCGATAACTACACCGCCCATTACAGTACCGTGACCGCCTATAAATTTTGTTGCGGAATGTACTACAATATCTGCACCGTGTTCGATAGGTCTGAGGCAATAGGGAGTTGCAAAAGTATTATCCACGATAAGCGGAATACCGTGCTTGTGTGCTACTGCTGAAATTGCCTCAAGGTCAATTACATCGGAATTAGGATTTCCGAGAGTTTCAGCATAGAGGAGCTTTGTATTAGACTGAATAGCCTTTTCAAAATTTTCGGGATTTGAGGGGTCAACGAAAGTTGTTGAAAGTCCCTGCTCCTTGAGAGTATTTGCAAAAAGATTGTAAGTACCGCCGTAAAGGTTTGTTGATGATACAATATGGTCTCCGGCAGTTGCAATATTCTGAACCGCATACGAAATCGCAGCTGAACCTGATGCTGTTGCAAGTGCGGCAGCACCTCCTTCGAGAGCTGCTATTCTTTTTTCAAATACATCAGAAGTAGGATTCATTAATCTTGTATAAATATTTCCTCCCTCTGTCAGTCCGAATCTTCCGGCAGCCTGTGCGGAATCCTTGAAAACGTATGAAGTTGTGGCATAAATCGGAACTGCTCTTGCATCTGTTGCGGGGTCTGGTGATTCCTGCCCTGCATGTACCTGTAAAGTTTCAAATTTGTAATTGCTCATAATTATTTTTTCGCTGTATTTTTAAAATAACAGCTTTTCCTTTCTGAAAAATCAATAACAGCAACTATATATATTTTTCCTATTGGTTTACTGTGATTTATATTATATCACACATTTTTTCATTTGTCAATAGCAAAAATAAAAATAACCGGAATTTTTTTCATAAATAAAGCTTTAACAAAATTTTCAGAACC
>JAEDMB010000140.1 GCA_016303235.1 Oscillospiraceae bacterium | reverse complement strand
GCAATTCTTGAATCCTTGACGTTCACAATAACATTACCTCCTGTTTCACTGATAACAGTTACTGTTCCGCCTGTTACAAAACCTAAATTTTCAAGAAATTTTCTTGTATCGGGATTTCCGCCAATCTTTTTGATAATATTTTCCTCGCCTGTATTTGCAAGTATTAACGGCATCATAAAATACACTCCTTCCTGATATTAGCAACAGCTAACTTATGATTAATAATTAAGGTTAGTCTTTGCTAACCTTAATTATTATAATCCGTTTTTCGCAAGATGTCAAGAGGCATTTTGCAATTTTTCTTCAGGCGGTTTCAATTTCGTTTAATTTATACAGGCTGTTGAGTTAGCATAAGGTAACTGTATGGCATAAATGCACAAAACAATATCAGCTTTCCGCAAGCATTTTTCCAAGAGCCTTGCATTTCTCCAAATCCTCATCGGAAGGAAATTCATTTGCAATAAGTCCTTCATCGTTCAGGAGAACTGCTCCGTCATCTTTCACACGGTCTTCCCAGTTTCTCATCCATTCGCCGTCACCCCAGCCATAAGAACCAAAAAGGGCAACCTTTTTACCATTAAGCTTACTTTCTATTGAAGAAAAAAACGGTTCAAATTCTTCTTCCTCAAGAACTTCTGCACCCATGGCAGGACAGCCAAAAGCAACAGCTTCATAGTCTCCTATATTTCCTGAAAAATCGGAAACGCTGAAAAGCTCAGCTCCTGCACCGTCTGCAACGGCAACTGCCATAGCTTCGGTATTGCCTGTACCGCTCCAGTAAATTACTGCTGTTTTCATAGATAAAATTCCTCCTTAAGATATTTTGAGAGCCTGATAAATATCAGAACCTTCATTCAATTTATTGCACAGAAAATTTCTGCACTTGTCATAATTTATAAATATACGCTGTGCATTTTCTACACTGCCATATACTTTCCATTTACCGCAAAACTTGAAATTTTCACCCCTGTTTTCTATAAAGCCAATCACATCTTCCACAGGATAGCCAAGAAAAAGACCTATTTCATGGGGAAAAATATCACTTTCACGAATACGGACTGCAAGCCGGTCAAGATATTCTGCAAGCGTATAATTTTCAGAATATCCATATTTCAAAAGAATATTTCTCACAGTATTATCTGCAAGACGTTTTTCCATTAATTTTTCGCTGTAAACAAGTATCAGCATACGATTTTCGCAACTGCACAGCATATTAATTTTAAGTCCTTTTGCAGAAGTTTTGTTGTTGAAATATTTTATATGAAAATCAAGGTCAAATTCCAAAGATGACAGAGACAAAAGACTTGCACATTTTATTCCAAGCAAAGTCGGAGCAGTATGAAATGCAAGTTTTTTTCCAAAATTATGGTACTCAGTTTTTGACACAAAATCATCTCCTTTAGTCAGCAAGTGATAATTCAAAGCTAAAAACAGTAATTCTCAAGAATATTTTTAAGTGCATTGGCACTTGCATTATGTATTCTTGCAACCGGAATATCATGTTTCTGCGATTTCCTTTTAACACTGTTAATCATTTTATGAGAACATGTATTTGTGAATACAACCACTAAGTCAGGGATTCCCAGCTTGCTTTCAAAGTTAGATGACATCTGTGTAAATACTTTTGCCTTGCAGTTGTATTCTTCGCAAATATCCTTATATCTTGTTGCCATGCGGTCATTTCCGCCTACAATTACTACACTCATTTTTTCATCTCCTTCTATTATCTACTGCCTTATAAAATAATTCAAATCGGCTCTTGAAATCAGTATCTTTGCACATAAACCTGTAAAAAGACCTGCAAGACTTCCGGTAAAAATAAGAATCGGATAATAGGACATCACAGAAAAGGTTCTTGTAACGAGAACTGCAACAAGTATCTGCCCTGTATTATGAAGAACTGCTCCTATAATACTGCAAAGCCATATATATTTTTCAGGAATAATTCTTTTTATCAAAATCATTCCGAAAAGACATGCAAAAGCCCCCGCAGTACTATACATCAGAGAATACATATTTCCACTGAAAAGCGAGCCAAGAATTACACGTGACAAAACCAGAAGTCCCGTTTCACAAGCACTGAAATGATATATACAATATACTGTAATAATATTTGCAAGTCCAAGTTTTACACCGGCAACAGGACAGAGATTAGGCAGTCTGAGCTCAATAATAAACATAATCAGTGCCAGTGATGTTAATAATGACAGTGCAACAAGTTTTCTGAGTTTCATTTTGTATACTCTCCTGAATTTATTTACATCTTATAACTTTCGTTTGCATCTCACTCATATTCTGAAAAGTTTTTTCAATTCCTTCAGTTATCGTTATTGTCATATCATCTGAAACAAGAATCATATCAAAATTATTATATTCCTGCCAGTACTTAACTGCATTTTCCTTTCCGTAAACGAAAAGTGCTGTTGAAAGTGCATCACAAATCAAGCCACTTTCGCCTATAATAGTTACAGAAACAAGTCCATTATCTGCGGGATAGCCATCTGACGAATCTATGATATGACAGTATCTGTTTCCGTCATCGCCGATAAAATAGCGTTCATAATTTCCCGATGTAATAACGGCTTTATCAGAAACTTCAATAACGCCCATACTTGTATCAGGAGAAAAGGGATTTATAATTCCTACTTTCCATAAAGAACCGTCCTGTTTTTTTCCAAGAGTCTGTACATTTCCTCCGAGACTGACAACAGCCGAATCAATATTGTTATCTTTCAGAATATTCATAACACTGTCAGATGTATATCCCTTTGCCAATGCTCCTAAATCAATCTGAAAATTCTCTGGAACAGTAACAGAATTTCCGTTTGTAATAATTTGACCGTAATCAACATATTTAAGATACTGATTCAGTACATCAGGAGACGGTATACTGTAATTTCCTGTTGTAAAGCCCCATTCCTTTAAAACGGGGTATATAGTAATATCCAATGCTCCATTTGTCTGATTTCCGATTTCAATAGCTTTTTCTATGATTTTAACTGTATCCTCTGAAACAGAAACAGTATGACCATTTGATTGATTAATTGCCGAAACATCACTTTTTTCATTTGTAACGGATAATAAACTTTCAAGTCTTATAATTTCATCTTGTGCAAGCGAAAGAGCTGTTTCGGCATTTTCTCCGTATGCTTTAAGGCTCATATAAGTATCCATTGCAAAAATATCCCTTGTTGCTGAATTTACAGTATTTTTTTCGGAACACCCTGCAACAAGTACAAAAAACGCTGACAAAATACAGATTAATTTTTTCATAAGCATTATTTTTTTGCCGATTCAAGTGCTTTTCTTACAGCGTCCATTATTGCATTTGAACTGTATGTAGCACCGGAATAAACATCAGCATAAGTATCCTGAGTATTCAGAATTGAAGGTATAATCTGACCTGATGCAGATTCATAATACCAGCTGTCACTTTCATCAGTATAGCCTGTAATGGAAGTAATAACATCATTTTCAATTGTTATAGTAATATAAATTTCTCCGTCATAGCCGTATGAACTTGCTGAAAACGTACCGTTGTTATAGATATACTGCGGTTCAATAATATCATTTTCAACAGATTCTTCCGGTTGCTGTATATCTTCTTCCTCTGAAATAACTGCTTGTTCATCAAAAGAATTTTCTTCTTCCGGCAATTCTGCAATATCAGATTCTTCGGATTCTTCAACGGTTTCTGTTTCGTATGATGTATTAACATCATCAATAATCTGATTAGGAGCTGTTGTTGTAACAGTTGTTGTTTCACATGTTGTTACCGTTTCAGTATCTGAAACAACAGTATTCAGAACTGTTGTAATAGTTGTGATAGTTGTGGTTTTACTTGTCGTTGTGGTCGTTGTAGAAACCGTAACAGTTTCACTGATGTTCTCTTTTGTAATCAGTTCTGATTTTTTATTTCTGGCTGTAAATGTCATAACAGCTGTTGCAAGAATTGTAAGAATAACTGTAACAATAGTAATAATATTCTTTTTTGAATTATTATTTTTCAGAATATACTTTCTTATTCTGAAAAACATATACCCAAAAAACACAAAACTGTACATCATTACACTGAAAAGATAACCTTTTCTTCCGGACTGTGCCATAGGTAAAGTGAGTATCATTACATGAATATAAATAAGTGCATAAAATATGTACGCTGTACGCTGAATTTTTTTCCAGAGTTTAGGCTTCATTTTTTTCCGTATTTTCGGAAATGAAAGAACTGTAAGCGGAATCATTATTATAAGCATAATAATTGTACAAATACTTGCTGATATTTGACTTGTATTCATTCTTTCCGGATTTGTAAACAGCATTTTAAAATATGTTCTGCCGTATCCTATATTATGCCCGAGCGTAAGAATTGCTGTAAAAATTGACAATTCCCCACGAATCGGCATAAGCTTTTTTATCAGTGCAGAACCGTTAGGCAATGCTCCTGTAATCATAACAACACACCACAATGCTGTT
>JAEDMB010000023.1 GCA_016303235.1 Oscillospiraceae bacterium | reverse complement strand
GGATATAGAAAATAAAATATATCAGACTGAAAAAAATTCTGAGAATCAGCAGAATGAATTAAATCAGCTTAATAAAAAACGTAATGAACTTTCCGGAAAAATTTCTGATTTGATAATCCGTAAAACCGGATTTCAGAAAGACCTTGAACTTCATAAGCTTGAATATTCGAGACTTCTTGAATCAGAAAACGAAATTCAGAATGATTTGAAGAAATTCAGTGATGAAATATTAAGTCAGAAAAATATTATATCCGAAAAAAATAATCTTATTTCTGAAAGAAAAAAACAGCTTGCGGATTTCAAAAGCAATGCAGGAGAATATCTTTTAAAAATCGAATCGCTTAAAAAACTTCATGACGAACAGAATATTCATGTAAGGGAACTGCAAAAAGGTCTCAAGGAAATAAATATCTCAAAGGATAAGCTCCTCGGAGAAGTTACAAGATTAAAGGAACGCTTTGAAGTTACACAGCGTGATTTTGACAGCATAGTTTCACAGCTCCTCGAAACATATGAGCTTACACGCTCCGAGGCATTTAAAATCGCCGATAAAATTGAGAATATAACAGACGCACAGAAAAAGCTTTCAGGATTAAAAAATCAGATAAAGGCTCTCGGAAATGTAAATGTCGGAGCAGTTGAGGAATATAAGGAAGTATCTGAAAGATATAAATTTATGTCATCACAGCTCGATGATGTTAAAAAAGCCAAACAGGAACTCGAAAATATTATTGAAACGCTTACCCGTGATATGTGCCGTATGTTTTCCGAAAGCTTTAATATTATAAACAGAAATTTCAAAAGCATATTCAGAGAACTTTTCGGAGGAGGTTCAGCAGAGCTTATACTTACTGACCCCGAAAATGTTCTTGAATCAGGTATAGAAATAAGCGTTGCCCCTCCCGGAAAGGTAATAAAAAATCTTATATCGCTTTCGGGTGGTGAACAGTCATTCACAGCGGTAGCTATATATTTCGCAATACTTAAATTAAAGCCCTCGCCTTTCTGTATTCTCGATGAAATAGATGCAGCTCTTGATGAATCCAACGTTGCACGCTATGCACAGTATCTTAAAAACTTTACTGATACAACGCAGTTTATACTTATTACCCACAGAAGAAGTGCTATGGAGGAGGCTAATGTATTATACGGCGTTACAATGCAGGAAGACGGCATATCCAGACTTCTTAAAATGGAACAATATTAATATATAAAGGAGATTTTTAATGGGATTTTTTTCAAAAATTAAAGAGGGACTCCGTAAGACAAAAGAGTCCGTTATCAACAGAATGCACAGAGTTGTAAACTCATTCACTAAAATCGATGAGGAACTTTTTGAACAGCTTGAAGAAGCTATGATTATGGGCGATATGGGTGTTGAAACTTCGGAGGAAATCTGCACACGCCTCAGAAAATTAATAAAAGAGCGTGGTGTTACTGACCCCGCAATGATTATGGAGCTTATTCAGGAAATCGTTGCCGATATGATGGGAGATGACATAGGAATAGATATTTCCGGAAAGCCTGCTATTATAATGGTAATAGGCGTAAACGGTGCGGGAAAAACTACAACTATCGGAAAACTCTGCCACCAGTACAAACAGCAAGGAAAAAAAGTTCTTGTTGCTGCTGCCGATACGTTCCGAGCTGCTGCGATTGACCAGTTACAGGTATGGACTGACCGTGCAGGAGTTGAGCTTGTAAAGCATGCAGAAGGCTCTGACCCCGGAGCTGTTGTATATGATGCAATAGATGCCGCAAAAGCCCGTAACTGCGATATACTTATTATAGATACTGCCGGCAGACTCCATAACAAGAAAAATCTTATGGACGAACTTGCCAAGATAAACAGAATTATGGAGTCAAAAGCTCCCGATTCTTCTAAGGAGGTTCTCCTTGTACTCGATGCAACAACAGGACAGAATGCAGTTAATCAGGCAAGGCTTTTCAGTGAAACTGCCAATATTACCGGAATAGTTCTCACAAAGCTTGACGGTACTGCAAAGGGTGGTATAGTAATACCAATAAAAAACGAACTCAATATTCCTGTAAAGCTTGTCGGAGTCGGTGAAAAAATCGATGATTTACAGCCTTTCGACAGCAGAAGCTTTGTAACGGCTCTTTTTGAAAATACCGGAAAAAATTCAGAAGATGAATCAGAAAGCGGGGACGATGAAATTGAAGATTGATAAGCTTGTAATGGCTACAAATAATGAAAATAAGCTCCGTGAAGTACGTCAGATACTTTCACCGCTCGGAATAGAAGTAATTTCACAGAAAGATGCCGGAGCTGATGTAAATCCCGATGAAAACGGCAAAACATTCTCCGAAAACGCATATATAAAAGCAAAAGCTGTATATGATATAGTAAAACTTCCCGTAATTGCTGACGACAGCGGTCTTTGCGTTGACTGTCTCGGAGGAAATCCCGGAGTATATTCCGCAAGATATGCTCCCAAGGGAATGGAATGTGAAAAGCTTCTTGAAGAACTCGGAAATATTCCCGAATCTGAACGCTCTGCAAAATTCTGCTGTGTGATTTCATTTATAGACCAGAACGGTGAAAACAGTTTTCTTTCCGGAGAATGTCACGGATTTATCGGATTTGAAAAAAGAGGTACAAACGGATTCGGATACGACCCTGTATTTATGTACGGTGAAAAATCATTTGCTGAAATATCATCAGATGAAAAAAATAAAATAAGTCACCGTGCAAAGGCACTTGAATCACTTTATAATTTACTCAATGAAAGGTATGGTAATTAATTATGCTTACAAGCAAGCAAAGAGCTTTACTTAAAGGTATAGCAAGCACTTATGAAACTATATTCCAGATTGGAAAAAGCGGAATTTCCGAAAATCTGATAAATCAGATTTCCGATGCACTCCGCAAAAGAGAACTTATAAAGCTCCGTGTACTCGATAACAGTGAATATTCCGCACAGGAGGCTTCACGTGAAATCGCTGAAAAAACCGGTTCGGAGGTTGTTCAGGTAATAGGAACAAGATTCGTATTATTCAAGAGAAATCCGAAAGAACCTGTTATTGATATAAAGCTGTGAAAACCGGTATATTCGGCGGGAGCTTTAACCCTGTACACAACGGGCATATACATCTTGCAGAAAGTGTAAGGGACAGTCTTGGGCTTGACCGTGTAATATTTGTACCTTCAAAAATATCTCCTCATAAATCAAGTGCCGAATACGTTCCGGAAATTCACCGCATTAAAATGCTTGAGCTTGCCGTTGCGGAGGAAAAGAATTTTGAAGTCAGTCGGTATGAACTGAACTGTGAACGCATAAGTTACAGCATATATACGGCGGAACATTTCAGAGAAAAATTTCCCGAAGATGAACTTTATATGCTAATCGGCAGTGATATGCTCCTCAGCTTTGACACATGGCATCGTTTCAGAGATATTATGAAACTTGTAACTCTTGCCGTTGTATCAAGAGAAAAGGGAGACTGTCAGCTTATTTCAGAAAAAGCTGATGAACTTTCACAATTTGGCAGAATTATAATCTGCCCTGTATCTCCTTTTCCGGCATCATCAACAGAAATAAGAAAAAAAATAAGAGAAAATGAGAATTATACTTGCTATTTGAATAAAAATGTAGTACAATATATTACATCGAATAATTTGTATAAATAAGTATCTGGCAGAGGTGTATTGAATTTGTATAATACAGAGGATAAAAAAATATTTCTGAAAGAAAGACTTTCAAAAAAACGCTATATTCACAGCGTAAACGTTTCGGCAGAGTGTATAAAGCTTGCAAAGCTTTACGGTGAAGATACCGAAAAAGCTGAATTTGCCGGACTTCTTCATGATATATGCAAGGAAATTCCAGCAGAAGAACAGTATAATCTTGTGATTGAAAGTAAATTTGCCGTCTGCCGTGAAGAACTTGAAACACGTTCACTCCTTCATGGAATTGCAGGGGCTTACTTCATAAAAAAGGAATTTGGCGTTGAGGATATAGATATTATCAATGCCGTTCGTTTCCATACAGTCGGCAGAGCAGGTATGTCACGCCTTGAGGAAATTGTTTATCTTGCTGATTTGGTTTCAGCCGAAAGGGATTATAAGGACGTAGATAAAATGCGTAAGCTGGTTTATTCCGATATTGAAAAGGCTATGCTTGAGGCATTTGAATTTTCTATCGAATCTGTACTTAAAAAGGGCGGAGTTATTCCTGCATGCACTATTGAGGGATATAATTTTTATGTGCGTTTCTGCAAAAAAAATCACTGAACGGTGAGGAGATATTTCAATGAAGAAAAAAAAGAAAAAGTCCGGAAAGGCTTCACAAGTAACTAATGCCACAGTAAAGGCGTTATCCGTTACTGTAAGTATGCTTTCCATAATCCTGCTTATACTTAATATGCCCATAGTAGCCTATACGAATACAAAGACAAAGGAAACTGAAAACATATCAATAGTTAATTTCTTCAAAAAATGGAAGCCTCTTGTAGGTATTGAAGGAGAACTTTCATCAATGTCGGTTTCAGATATAAATACTGATATTGTTACCCCTGATTTTTCGGACGGTCTTGACCTTCCGCAGATTATTGAGGGACAATATACTGTTCTTTTTCTCGGATTTGACGAGGACGGTCTTAATCATGATGTAAACTGGATTTTTCAGTTTGATATTGCAAAGGCTACTCTGCATATTCTTCAGATTCCAAGAGATACTTTTATGGGTGCTGACGGAACATATGCAAGTGCAAGTACAGGAAAATTCAACAGTGTTTACAGTCATAACAGTTCCGGAGGAAGTCCTATTCAGAGCGTTGTAAATGCGGTGCAGGATAATTTCGGAATACCGATTGATGCCTATGTTACTACAAACTGCTATGATATTGTCGATATGGTTGACCTTATAGGCGGTATTCCCATTACTCTTGACCAGCAGATGATGTATGAGGCGGATAAAATAATTCCGGCAGGATACAGCGTCCTTACAGGCGAACAGGCAGAATGGTTCGTCAGATACCGCCGTACTTTCAGCGATGAGGGAGATATAGGACGTGTTAAAAATCAGAGAAAATTCCTCGCAGCCGCTATGACTAAAATGATGAATATCATTGAAGATGAGGGAAGAACTAAATTTTACAGCTATCTTAAGGAAATATATGACAATAAATATATCCTTACTGATATGAGCATTGAGGATATAAGCAAGGTTGCTGACCTTGCCTCAACAATAGATATGGAAAATGTAAATGTTTATCTTCTCCCCGGTGAGGGTGCGGATTACTATCCGCCTGATTACGTCCCCGCACCGAATAATCCTCCGCAGTCTGTATGGTCAGTGCATAAGCAGGCTGCACTTGACCTTATAAATGAAAATTTCAGACCTTATCAGCTCGATATGGGACTTTATAACAGTGCTTTGACTGAACTCGTAACAGATTACCTTAATGTTTCAAACGACAACGCTTACGATAATCTTGAGGATATTCAGAACGGTGACGAAAAAACACAGATGCTTGATGATTATAACTGAATTTATAACCGAAAGGAAATTTTAATATGAATCAGAAAGAAAAACTTATAAAGATTGTTAAAAGCCTTGATATGAAAAAGGCTGAAGATATAAAAGTAATAGGCGTTAAAGACCTCACTATACTTGCTGATTACTTCGTAATTGCAAACGGCAACAGCAGTACACATACAAAAACTCTTGCTGATGAAGTAGAATATCAGCTCTCACAGCTCGGTATAGAACCGCAGAGACGTGAATCAGATTCCGGCAATACATGGATAATTCTTGATTATGCTGATATTATCGTTCATATATTCTACAAGGAAACAAGAAGTTTCTATCAGCTTGAAAGACTCTGGGCTGACGGTGAACAGCTCGATATAAACGATTATCTCATTCAGGAGTGATTTTTAATGAATACCAACAATCAGAACGGAAGAAATATTTCTCTTTTCATAGGAGTTTATTTTATAATAAAATCCGTGCTTAATATGATTCTCGGAGGCTCTTTCGGAAATATAATATACTCCGCAATTGAAGCCGTTGCACTCTATACAGGATTGCAGTATATAAACTATATAATTGCCGGAATTACTGCTCTTGTGGTTATTCTTAACCTTAAAAACAATATCACAAATATCGGCTCAAACTGGATTTATCTTATTGAGGCTGTTATAGATATTGGCTGTTGTGTACTTCTTGTTGCAGTTTCCGATGTAAAACAGCACTTTTCAAACAAATGGTCAGAAATAGGAAAGAAATAATCAGAATAATGTACTAAATAATTCTGTTGATTTTGTATCAATTTAACAAAAAACTATTTCTTTCAAAAATGTCCTTGACATATCAGAAATATTATGATATAATAAATTTATATTCTTTTGGAATGAATATTTTTCTGCTGTTCTGATAAAAAGAGGCTTTATGCTGTCTTTGATTCCGGTTCAGGAATTTTAGTATAGACATTTATCTGCTTTGTGTTTATAACGCAATGCGGATTTAACCTCTATGATAAGGGAGGGAATAAAAGTGGCAGAAGTTCGTGTAGGCAAAAACGAATCTTTGGAAACAGCTCTTAAAAGATTTAAGAGGTCATGTGCTAAGGACGGCGTTATAGCTGAAGTTCGCAAGAGAGAACATTATGAAAAGCCTTCAGTAAAACGCAAGAAGAAGTCTGAGGCAGCTCGTAAGCGTAAGTATTAAAATTAACATGAGGGGCGGGCTTCGGCTCGCTTTTTCATTTTGGATAAAACGGAGGTTCAATATGCTCTTTAAACCGGATTTTGCTTTCTACCGCATAACTGATATAGAAATATCATTTCTGAAAAAAAACAGAATCAAAGGTCTTATACTCGATGTTGACAACACTCTCACTACTCATGATAATCCCGTACCGGCTGAAGGTGTTATCGAATGGATTGAAAATATGAAACAAAACGGTATAAAATTAATGATAGTTTCAAACAATCACCCTCCGAGAGTAAAGCCTTTTGCTGATTTGCTTGGCGTTGATTTCGTATGCGAGGGAAAAAAGCCTCTTTCAAAAGGATTTAAGCAGGCATCTGAAAAAATGAATCTTCCTTTTGAGGAAATAGGTGCTGTCGGCGACCAGATTTATACTGATATTTTAGGTGCAAATTTTTCCGGTATCAAAAGCCTTTACGTTTCACCGATAGAGCATGAAAAAACCGCATTCTTTAAATTCAAAAGAAAAATGGAAATCCCGTTTATTCCAAAAAAGCTGTACAGAAAAACTGAAAGGAAACTTTAAAAATGATTAAAAAAATACTCGTTATACATGGCCCTAACCTTAATCTTCTCGGAGAAAGAGAACCCGGAGTTTACGGCAATACAAATATTGAAACTCTTAACAGAAATATTATCGAACGTGCAAAGGAACAGGGTCTCGAATGTGAAATATTCCAGTCAAATCACGAGGGTGCTATTATAGACAAGCTCCATTCCGCAAGACTTCAGTTTGACGGAGTTATCATCAATGCCGGAGCTTATACGCATTACAGCTATGCTATCCGTGATGCCATATCAGCAATAAAAATTCCCTGCATAGAGGTTCATATAAGCAATGTTTTTGCAAGAGATGAATTTCGTTCAAAATCTGTAATCGCACCGGTCTGCAAGGGTTCTATAAGCGGATTCGGTCTTAACAGCTATTATCTTGCAGTAATGGCACTTTCAGATATGTAAAATTACAGGGAGATACAAAAAAATGACAAGACTTGAAAGGCTTTTTGAAAATCTTCCGGAAGATATAGACAGCGTTCTTATAACTTCTGATATAAACAGACGCTATTTTTCGGGTATGAAATCCTCCGCAGGAACTGTTATAGCTTTCAGAGAAAAAGCATATCTTGTAATTGATTTCAGATATATCGAAAAAGCAAGAAAAACTGTTAAAAATCTCGAAGTAATCGAACAGAAAAATCTTGTTTCACAAATATTGGAGCTTTTGAAAAAGCATAACGCTTTAAATATTGCCATAGAATCAAAAACTATGACTGTAAGCGAGCTTGCTTTATGGAAATCAAAGCTTTCAAAAATCAGTATAATTGATACTGATATGCTCAGCAATGAAATCGAACATCTCAGAGCTATTAAGGATAATGACGAAATCGTATGTATCAAAAAGGCTCAGGAAATCGCTGAAAAGGCTTTTGAAAAAATTATCGGATTTATAAAGCCTGATGTTACTGAAAGACAGGTTGCACTTGAACTCAACAGAATTATGTTTGAAGAAGGTGCGGAAGATATTTCCTTTGATACTATCGTACTTTCAGGGAAAAATACTTCTATGCCTCATGGCGTTCCCTCCGGTAAGAAAATACAGAACGGTGAATTTGTACTTATGGATTTCGGTGCAGTATATAACGGTTATCACAGCGATATGACAAGAACCGTATGCGTGGGAGAACCATCTCCGGAAATGCGTAAAGTCTATGATATTGTCCTTAAAGCACAGCTTTCAGCACTCGATTACGCAAAAGCAGGTATAACCGGAAATCAGCTTGATTCAGTTGCAAGAAAAATAATCTCTGATGCCGGTTATGGTGAATGTTTTGGTCACGCACTCGGTCACAGTGTCGGTCTTGAAATACATGAATCTCCTGTTTCTTCGCCTAATTCAAATACTGTCCTCAAGGCAGGAAATATTATGACAATCGAACCCGGTATATATATCGAGGGAAAGTTCGGTGTGCGTATAGAGGATTTTGTCATTTTGAACGAAAATTCATGTGAAAATCTGACAAAATGTGCAAAAAATATAATAATTTCAAAATAGTATTGCAAAATATAAAAAAATGTTGTAGAATAGATATATAATTATTGTTTTATTTACGGAGGTATTTATAATGATTTCAGCAGGCGATTTCAGAAACGGCGTTACCTTTGAAATGGACGGTCAGGTTGTACAGGTCGTTGAATTTCAGCACGTTAAACCGGGTAAGGGCGCTGCTTTCGTAAGAACCAAATTTAAAAATGTTATTACTGGTGCTGTTGTTGAACGTTCTTTCAACCCGACAGCTAAATTCCCTACTGCTTTCGTTGAAAGAAAAACTATGCAGTACAGCTACAATGACGGCGAACTCTATTATTTCATGGATTTGGAAACATATGAACAGGTTCCGATTAACGCTTCTATCCTCGGCGATAACTTCAAATTCGTAAAGGAAGAAATGGAATGTACTGTTCTTTCATATAAGGGCAAGGTTTTCGGTGTTGAACCTCCTTTCTTTGTAGAGCTTGAAGTTACTGAAACTGACCCCGGATTCAAGGGCGATACTGCTACAAACGCTACAAAACCCGCTACCGTTGAAACAGGTGCAGAAATCAAAGTTCCGCTCTTTATCGAACAGGGCGACAAGATTAAGATTGACACCAGAACCGGCGAGTATATGGAAAGAGCTTAATTTAAAATTTTATTCTGAAAGGCAGGGCTTATTATGAAGCTGACTGAAAAAATGGCATATTTACAGGGTCTTATTGAGGGTCTGGATATCGATACTTCTACTAAAGAAGGCAAGGTTCTTATGCAGATGTCCGAATTGATGAAGGAAGTTGTTGTCTATGTTGATGACCTTCAGTCACAGGTTGATGAGCTTACAGAGCTTTGTGATAACCTTGATGAAGACCTCGGCGACCTCGAAAGAGAAGTTTACAATATCGATGATGATGAATGTTGCTGTGATGATGACTGCGACTGCGATGATGATGACTGCGATTGTGACTGTTGCTGTGACGATGATGATGAATCATATGAAATAGAATGTCCTAACTGCGGTGAGATTATCGAATTTGATGAAAGTGTTCTTGAAGAAGGTTCTCTTGACTGCCCTAACTGCGGTACAGAGCTTGAATTTGATGACGATGACCTTACTATTGAGGACTTTGAAAACGATGTTGATGAATAATCTTTAATGCCCAAAAAATACAGCGACTGAAATTAATTTCGGTCGCTTTTTTTGATTTAAGGGACAGCTGAGGCTGTCCCGTTTTTTACTGTTCTTTTATGAAATCAGCAGGATTCTGATATTTTCCGCCTCTCATTACTTCTATATGCAGATGCGGTTCAATTGCACTCTCAATATCAGCAGTATCTCCGACAACACCTATTACATCTCCTGCCGATATGCCTGTCCCTTTCTGAACATTAAGTTCCTTTGACAAATTGCAGTAGCGATATATATCACCGTTTTCAGCCTGTATTATTACAACTGTACCCCAGAGAGGGTCATTGTTTACGGCGGTAATAGTTCCGTCAGTTACAGAATATACATCATCACCGATTTCCGCCTTGTAATCCGTTCCGTTGTGAGTCTGCCATGAACCTGTTGTTTCATTTTTTACAAGCTCCTGACCGCTGAATTCATTAATTACGGTAAGAGGACTCTTTAACGGCTGATTCATAACGGGCGGAGCTTCTTCCTTTTCGGGTTCAGCCTCCGCAACTGTTTCTTCCGCCGGAATTTCATATACAACAGTTGCCTCCTTAGGCATAGAAGTAATAATTTCCGTTTCTTCCGGTAAAGAGCTTTCGGGCGGATTTGCAGTCGTAATTATAATATACGACCTTTCTTTGTGTGTAGTTGTTGCTTTTGTCACTGTTGCTGATTTAGGAATGTCTGTTTCCTTTCTGTCAACCGCATAGTTTGATAATTCTGATGAAAGCTCCGGAGCTTTGCTGTCACCCTCCTTATAGGAAAAATAGCATGCTGAACCTATCATCAATGCACTTATGCCAAGAGCAATATAAAATCCCCTGACATTTTTATTTTTTTCAGATTTACTGTTTTTCACGCTTAAACACCTCCGATTATATTTTTAACGGAAATTTTTGTTTTATTCAGTTTTCGGAAATGTTTGCAATTAAACTGTTTCTGTGCTATAATATATAAAAATAAAAACAGGAGGCATATTCATGGGAACAGAAAATCTTGTATTATGTATTATCACAGCTATAATTCTTGATATCAGTGCAATAGTTCTTATTGCCTGTGCCTATATGGAAAAACATGACGGCAAGAAACGCTGGGAGAAAATAGGCGGTGATATGGAACTTGTTGAACCGGGAATTACTTATCCGCTTGAATGTGATGAGGTTCTTATAGGCCGTCATGGTTCGGTTGATATAAGACTTCCGGATTTGTCAGTATCACGCTATCATGCTATTATGACTGTATGCGGAGGAGTATGGACGATTCATGCTCTTAATCCGAAAGCTCCCGTAATTGTAAACGGTCAGAGAATTATGAAAACAAAACTGAAGGAATATGATATAATTCAGATTGGCACTTATAAATTACAGCTGAGAAAAAGGAGGAAAAATAATGGAAAAAACAGGTAAGACAAAATATGTTATTTCAGCTTTTTTTGTCCTGATTGCACATATTGCAATGCTTTATAGTATGTTTTACAACGGAAATTATGATTCCCCCGGTAAATTGATTGTACTTTCAATGGCAGTCATAGGACTTGACATTGCATATTTTATCGCAATGCTTTTTTTCAGACAGACAACCTATACAATAGATTTTATGCTTATATTTATTCTTAATATAAGCCTTATATTTCAGTCGTCATTCGGAGGGATTCAGCTTTCAGTAAAGCATCTTGTAACATGCATAGCCTCGCTTGTCGCATGCCGTTTCGGATATATTCTTTGCCGTGACCATAAATGGATACAGACTAAAAAGAAGGCTTTCTATATTGCAACGGGAATTATTATTCTAAGCATACTGACTCTCACCGGAAGCAGAAGCATGTGGATTGATTTGGGATTCTTTACAATTCAGCCGTCGGAATTTCTTAAACCGGCATTTATTCTTGTATGCACTACTTATGTAGCCGAACAGCAGAATAAAGTGAGTATCTGGAAATTCAACATAGTTCCGGAAAATCTTATATGCACTGCATTTATAATCCTTATATGCGGTTTGCAGTGGTGGTGCAGGGATTTGGGAAGCTTGCCGACTTTTGTTGCAATATATCTATGCGGATTATGTGCAAGATTGTGCTATCCTAAAGCAAAATTGTCAAAAAAGCTTATTGTAACAGGTATTGCTTTAATTGGTGTGCTTGCTGTTACTGCCATAATACTTGCTCCGCCATATGTAAAAGCACGTCTTTTCGTAGATATATGGAGCGACAGCACAGGTGACGGATACCAGCAAAGTCAGGCACTTATTGCAATAGCTAACGGAGGCTGGTTCGGAAAGGGTGCGGGCAACGGTGATTTGCACAATATATTTGCATATGAAACAGACCTTGTTTTTGCCTCAATATGCGAGGAATGGGGACTTTTCTTTGCACTTATGGTAGTTGCTGTAATACTGATAATGCTTGCATGTCCTCTTGTAAATCCGCCCCGTTCATATTTTCATGCAACTCTTGCAACGGGAGTATGTTCAGCATTTGTTGTGCAGATGGCTCTTAATATATTCGGTTCATGCAATATGATTCCTTTCACAGGAGTTACAGTTCCGTTTATATCGCAGGGCGGAAGTTCTATGGTTACATGCGGATTTATGATGGGTATGCTTATAGCGGGACAGTCACCTGTATTTAAAAATCCCGTTGTTAAAAATAACAAGAAAAGGAAAAGGGTAACTGCCAGATGAAAAGTATAAAAAGAAGTCTCAGGCTTGTTTCAATTCTTATACTTGCATTTATAGCCGGAATGATTATGCTTGTTTTAAAAATACAGCGTGAAGCAGGTTTTTATATATCACATTCAGACAATGCAGAGCTTGGACTGGTCTATGACAGAAACGGAGATGTATTATTTGATTCCGATGCAACGCCCGACAAATACGGAGATAATTATTTCATAGATGTGGGAAACCTTATAGGCGATGCAAAAGGTCAGATGACAAATACTCTTGTTGCAAATAATATTGAAAAGCTTAATAATTATAGCTTTTCAATGGGTCTTGTACCAAAAGGCGGAAAGAGTTCGATTCACACTTCCCTTGACCACTACGCAAACCGCATTGTATATGATTCATTCGGAAGCAGTAAAGGCTGTGCCGTTGCATATGATTATAAGACAGGCGAAATACTTGTATGCACAAGTCTCCCGTCACTTGATGTTACAAAAGGATATTCCGGAATTGCAGATTTTGAAACAGGTACTCTTATATCAAAAGTAATGTACGGAACAGTTCCCGGCTCTACTCAAAAAGTTTCAACGCTTCTTTCGGCATTTCAGATTATGGGAAAGGATAAGCTTTTTTCAAAATCCTATACATGCGAGGGCGTGTATATGAATAAGGGCGGTAATAAGATAGACTGTCATAACAGCTATGGTCACGGAACACAAAATATACAGCAGGCTTTTCAGAACAGTTGTAATCCGTTTTTTGCACAGCTTGTTGAAGATGATGACATGCCACTTGAGGAAATTATAAAATGCTATGAAAAAATGGGATATGCCGTAAACGATGATGAGGAAAAGTATTTTGATATAAATGGTATCAAATGCGAACGTGCCTCAACAACTCTGACAGATTCCTATGATTTCAATACTCAGTGGGGCTGTATAGGTCAGGGAAAAACGCTTGTAAGCCCTATGCAGTTAATGCTGTGGCAAAGCGGTATCGTAAACGGAACCGGAAAAATGACTATGCCTTATCTGATAAAATATACAACAAATGTTGACGGTGAAATAGGTGACTGGGCGGAAACTTCATTCAGTGAAGAAGTATTTACTCCGGAATCAGCTGTTGAAGTCAGAAATATTATGCTTGAAAACGGGAAAAATTATTCTGAATCAATAAGCGGATATACTCTCGGAATAAAAAGCGGTACAGCACAGATTAAGGACGGCGAGGAGGAAAATTCACTTCTTGTCGGATTTATTGAGGACGAACGCCACCCGATTGCATTCTGCGTACTTCTTGAGGATAAGGAAAATTCTGCTACACGTTCTGAAAATATTGTGAAAACTATGCTTGATGCACTCTGCAAATGATATTAAAAAATGCATAAACAAAGGGGCGGAATTTTTATTCCGCCCCTGATTTTTTATTTAATATCCGAGGATTTCTCCGACGAGTATTACTTTTATTCTGCCTTTGACTCTCTGATATGCAGATATAAGATAATTACAGCATATCCTGTCTTCACTTGAACAGCCGTCAGTAAGAATTGAATCAGGATTTTTCATTGATATGCACTGACCTGCTTTATAGCAGTATGTACCGCTTTCAAGTCTCTGACAGTTTGCGGGAGCTGATTCGCATTTTACTCTTTTAACAGCATCTTCAAGTGTAGGAACTATTTTATTATATCCTGCAATCACTATTACCTTATCAGGGCCGTATGCAATTGCAGCGATTCTGTTGCTGTTGCCGTCAACGTTATAAAGACAGCCGTTTTCTGTTATAGCGTTTGCACTTGTTATATAAGCATCTGCTGAAAATGATGCTCTGTACAGATTTTTTACTTCTGAATGGTCTATTGCATCACGGTCAAGATACTTGTATTTTCCGGAATTGAGAAGTTCAGCGAGATTACATTCTTTCATAGTCATAGTACCGCCGTTTGCAACAACATCGCCGTCATTGAGGAGTCCTTCAACGATTTCGGGAACGTCCTCCTTTGTTGAGGCATAGTAAACCTCCATATTGTTTTTAAGGAGATTTTCAGAAGTTCTGTTGATACGCTTAAGTATAACGTCCTTTACATTCTTGTCCATTTAAATTCTCCTTTATCCGATTCTTATTAAAGCTCCGTTATTAGATGATAATTTTATTGAACCTAATTCATAATCATTAGGCGAATCGGCATCACAGACACAGGCATATATGTAATTTCCTGCTGGTTTTTCTCCGTCCCAGTCTTCTTCATATGGGCTGACATAAAGCATTGAAAGAATAGTCTGGTCTTCTATTTTAGTTTCAATAACATGATATACAAGTATTTCCAGTTGTTTTTCAATTTTATTTACAGCCTCAGCGTAACGGGGGTCATAATCGATTTTATCTATACAGCCCCAGATTCCTTCTATAGCCCAATAGGAATAATAAAGCTTACCTTCTTTAAAATATTTGTAAACCTTAGGATTAAGATTTAAATTTTCAGTAAGCGTCTTAATTCTGGAGAATGCTTCTTTTTTCATTTTTTCTTTCATTAATTAACACCCAATCTTTTAAAGAGTAAAACAAAGAACCGGATTTATTCATTAATTTTAATTATAATCAGGTTCGAGGACAGCGTAGTTGCCTTCTTTACGCTTGTAAACAACATTTACCTTTCCGGTTGAGGCATTGGAGAACATGAAGAAATTATGACCGAGCATATTCATCTGAAGAATAGCTTCGTCAACGTCCATAGGACGCATTTCAAATTTTTTATGCTTGATAACTTCATAGTTATCCTGTTCAGCAACAGTATCGCTGAAATTCTGTTTGAAAGCTGATTCTTTCAGACGCTTTTCAATTTTAGTTTTATTCTTGCGAATCTGTCTGATAATCTTATCAATAACAGCATCAAGAGCGTCATTCTTATCGTCTGAAAGCTGTTCAGCACGGTAAATCATGCTGTTGTACTTTACAGTGAGTTCGAGAATAATCTGATTTTTAAATTCAGTGAGAGTGATTTTAGCATCGGCTTCATCGCCAAAGAATTTGTCGAGCTTGTCAGCAAGACGCTTTTCAGCATATTCGTTAAAAGCCGGAGCTATCTGCATTTTTTTAGCTGTGATAGTTACTTTCATTGTAGTAAGTTCCTCCTTTAAAGCAGAATGTCAATAAATTCTGCCATAAATTATTACAAGGATATTATAACACAGGAGATAAAATTTTACAAGAGTTTTCGCTGAAATTATCTATTCCGCATAAATAAAAATTATTTTTTTATGCATTTTGACTATAAATAAACTTTCTGAATATATTATTCAGAAACTGTCAATACTTTCTTTGAATATATTTAAACGGAGGTTTTATCTGATGATAAAAGGTGTAAACAAAAAGATTATTGAAATAAACAATCCCGAAAGCATTTATTTTGAAAAGGCTGTTTTTTATCTCAGACCGGAGGTTATGGAACTTCCACAGCAGGTTGCCGAGGAGGAAATAGAACGCTATATATCCCGTCTTGGAATTTCTTCTCAGAAAAGAAAATCAAAAAACCGTTACCTTATTATTACGCTTACACTTTCAACACTGTTTTTCTTTGGTGTAATGATTTTCTGCCTTGTGTAAAAATTTTTTAATACTACAAAAAATTTTTTCGGTGAACATATTGCATTTTCAGGAAATATGTAGTATAATGTAATTACCGGAGTGCTTATTATGCACTCAGATTAATTATCCAAAAACGGAGGAATCTTAAATTATGTTAGTTTCTGCTAAAGAAATGCTCGACAAGGCAAGAGAAGGCAAGTATGCTGTTGGTCAGTTCAACATCAACAACCTTGAATGGACTAAGGCTATTCTCCTCACAGCTCAGGAATGTAATTCACCTGTTATCCTCGGCGTATCCGAAGGTGCAGGAAAGTACATGACAGGCTTCAAGACTGTTGCTGAAATGGTTAAGGCTATGGACGAATCACTCGGAATCACTGTTCCTGTTGCTCTCCACCTCGACCACGGTTCATATGAAGGCTGTTACAAGTGCATCAAGGCCGGATTTACTTCTATCATGTTCGACGGTTCACACTTCCCGATTGAAGAAAATATCGCAAAGACTACTGAACTTGTAAACGTTGCTCACGGTCTCGGACTTTCAATCGAAGCTGAAGTAGGTGCAATCGGCGGTGAAGAAGACGGAGTTGTAGGCAAGGGCGAATGTGCTGACCCTAATGAATGTAAAATGATTGCTGACCTCGGCGTTGATTTCCTCGCAGCAGGTATCGGAAACATTCACGGAAAATATCCTGAAAACTGGGAAGGCCTCAGCTTTGAAACACTCGCTGCTGTTAATGAAAAAGTCGGCGATATGCCTCTCGTACTCCATGGCGGTACAGGTATCCCTGACGACCAGATTAAGAAGGCAATTTCACTCGGCGTTGCTAAAATCAACGTTAATACTGAATGTCAGCTTGTATTCCAGGAAGCTACAAGAGCTTACATTGAAGCAGGCAAGGATTTACAGGGCAAGGGCTTTGACCCGAGAAAACTTCTCGCTCCCGGATTCGAGGCTATCAAGGCTAAGGTTAAGGAAAAAATGGAGCTTTTCGGAAGCGTAAACAAGGCTTAATCACAAAAAAACAAATCAAAAAACTATCCGTAACAAACGGGACGGCTTTTAATTTTTTTAGCCGTCCCTGTTTTTGTATATTAATAAAAAAGGGTATCCGCAAAAAAAACGGAATACCCTTATTTTTTTATGCGTTTGCACGTCCGAGGAATGCAGCACCTATAATTCCGGCATCGTTTCCGAGTTTAGCGATTACGATTTCAGCATTTTTCGGTGAATTTCTTGTATAGACTTCTTTCTTGACAAGTTCTCTTACAGGAAGAAGAAGAGGGTCGCCCTCATTGCATACGCCTCCGCCTATGCAAAGAATATCAGGCTGGAATATATTGATTGTATTGGTAATTCCGGCAGCAAGATACTTGATATACTTGTCAACTACTGCTTTTGCGACAGGGTCTCCGGCACGCATAGCATCAAAAGAAGTTCTTGCAGTAACTTTACCCTTTTCATCAGCCATTTTAGCCATAATGCAGTCAGGATTTTCAGAAATAGCCTCTTTAGTCATTCTGATAAGTCCTGTTGCAGATGAATATGCTTCAAAACAGCCCTTTCTTCCGCATGAACATTCCGCACCGTCAACTTCGATTACAGTGTGACCGATTTCAGCACCTGCAAAATTTGAACCGGAATAAATTTTGCCGTCAATGATAATTCCTCCGCCTACACCAGTACCGAGAGTAATGCATACGGCATTTTTAGCACCCTTTGCAGCACCTGCTACGTATTCACCGTATGCGGCGGCATTTGCATCGTTTTCGATGAATACAGGCTTATTGATAGTTTCCTGAATGTATTTTACCATAGGAGTATTATTGAATCCGAGATTGTTTGAATATTCAATAATACCTGTTTCGCTGTTTGCGATTCCGGGAGTGCCTATTCCTACCCATTCAATATCATCAATAGTAAGCTTTGCATTTTTTACTGCTTCGAGAGCCATTTTAGCCATATCATCAGCAATAGCCTTTTCAGGTCTTGGACAGTTAGTTTTTGTTTTAGCTGTTGCGATTATGTTATAATTTTCATCGACAACGCCTGCGACGATATTAGTACCGCCGAGGTCAATACCTACATAGTATTTCATAAAAATCCTCCGTTTATTTATATTACAGTATAGATTATACTGCATTTACCATTAATCAGCCAGCGTATTCCAGCCGGAACAAAAATACTTTCACCCTTGGTGAATTTCATATTGTATGTGAAATAACCTTCACTTGAAAACAAAGTTCCCTCACCGTCAGTTACAAGAATGTGAGTAAAGGAATTTTTGTTTTTATGCCAGTGACTTTCGGAATCAATATTCTCCTTGTATGTCCTGAAATATTTACATCTTGCAAGAAGTTTGTTTTCGGGATTTCTTTCGGGAAGTTCAAGGGGCTTTAATTTTGTAACATCGACCGCTTTATCAATGTGAAGTTCTCTTGTATTACCGTCAGAATCCTTTCTTCCGTAGTCATAAACACGGTATGTTGTATTTGAATTCTGCTGAATTTCTGCAATTAAAATTCCCTTGCCGATAGCGTGGAGCGTACCGGCTTTTATAAAGAAAACATCTCCCTTTTTTACCGGTACGCGGTTAACCTTGTAAAGAAGTGTATTGTTTTCAATAGCGTTGCGGAACTCTTTTTTTGAGATTTTATCTTTGAATCCGTATATAATTTCGGAATCGGGTTCGCAGTCAACTATATACCACATTTCTGTTTTTCCGTATTCACCCTCATGTTCAAGAGCATATTTATTATCAGGGTGAACCTGTACAGAGAGATTAT
>JAEDMB010000139.1 GCA_016303235.1 Oscillospiraceae bacterium | reverse complement strand
ATATTTCCGATACCTCTTTTAACGGCTCTCGGAAGTTTATCGTATGCTGTACCGTCAGGGTCACTGTATACGTTATATCCGCCGAAAATTTCATCAGCTCCCTCTCCGGAAAGTACTACCTTAAGCTTCTCTGATGCAATATTGCATACAAAATAGAGTGCTACTGCCGAAGGGTCTGCAAGCGGTTCGTCCATATGATACTGTATTCTTGAAAGATTTCCCCAGTATTCCTCAGGAGATATTACCTTGCTTGTATTTTCCTTTCCGATAGCCTTTGAAAATTCCTTAGCCCAGCCGATTTCGTTATATTTTTCGTCCTTGCCGAATCCTACTGTAAAAGTCTTGTCAACATCGGCAACACATGCCACATAGCTTGAATCGACTCCGCTTGAAAGAAATGAACCTACTTCAACATCGGCGATTTTATGTGCCTTGACTGAATCATGAAATACATCGGATATTCTGTTTACCCATGTATCAAGGTCAGGCTTTTCATCGGCATCAAAATGAACGTCCCAGTATTTTGTAACAGTTGTTTTTCCGTCCTTATGTATAAAGTAGTGTGCAGGCGGAAGTTTATACACATTTTTGAAAAATGTTTCATTTGTCGGTGAATACTGGAATGTAAGATAATTTTCAAGTGCCGATGTATTGAGTTCCTTTTTGAAATCGGGGTGTTCAAGAAAGCTCTTTATTTCTGAACCGAACATGAATGTTTTTCCCATCTGTGCATAGTATAAAGGCTTTATTCCGAAAAAGTCCCTTGCTCCGAAAAGCTCTTTCTTTTTCTTATCCCATATCACAAACGAAAACATTCCCCTTAACATATTCAGAAGCTCTGTGCCGTATTCCTCATAGCCGTGAATAAGCACTTCCGAATCGGTTTTAGTCCTGAACTTGTGACCTGATTCAATAAGTTTTTTTCTTATATCCATAAAGTTATATATTTCTCCGTTGAATACAAGAACCATTGAACCGTCCTCATTATATAAAGGCTGGTCACCCTGTGAGCTTACATCAATAATGCTGAGTCGTCTGTGACCAAGGGCAATATCGCCGTCAATATATTTTCCTTCAGCGTCCGGCCCTCTGTGTTTTATTCTGTCCATCATATTTTCTATGATTACATTTGAATTGTCGATAAAATTTGTAAAGCCTGTGTATCCGCACATATCTCCTGCCTCCGTCAGATTATTCTTTGATATTTCACCACTATATTATACTACAATTTTATATTTATTGCAACATAATTTTGAAAATATAATGTTGACTTTTTCATAGAAATATATTATAATATCAATAATGCTGAATTATCAGATTACTTAAAAAGGAGATTTTTTATATGGCAGTTAAAAAACAAATGTCTCAGGAAGCTTTTGAAAAGCTTGAAAAAGAACTCAAATATCTTGTTACCGTTAAACGTGCCGAAGTTGCCCAGAAACTTAAGGAAGCCCGTTCTTTCGGTGACCTTTCGGAAAATGCTGAATACGATGAGGCTAAAAACGAACAGGCTATTCTTGAAGCTCAGATTAGCGAAATGCAGTATACTATCGATAATGCTGAAATCGTTTCTGATGAAAATATCTCTGTCGATGAAATCGGTATGAGTTCCGTTATGAAAATCCGCCGTGTCGGTTCAGATAAAATTGAAACCTTTACTATCGTTGCATCAAATCAGGTAAACGTCAAGGAAGGTAAAATTTCCGATGAATCTCCTCTCGGCAAATCCGCACTCAAAAAGAAAGTCGGAGATAAATTTATTGTAAATGCTCCTATCGGTGACATGGAATATGAAGTCATCGAGATTTCAAAGTAAAGGAACGGTATAAAATATTATGAGCGAAATCCAGAACAATATTCCCGCTGAAGAAACTGAACAGGATATTAATATCCTCAAGAAAATACGTCTCGAAAAGCTGAATGACCTCAAGTCAAGAAATGCTGACCCTTTCGAGATTACAAAATATGATGTTACCGCAAAAAATGCTGACTTAAAGGCACAGTATGAAATCGATGAAAAGAAAATAATCGAAGATGCTGACGGCGACGAAGAAAAAATCAATGCCGGTCTTGAAAAAATCAAGGAAAAAGATGTCAGAATTGCCGGAAGAATTATGAGCTGGAGAAATATGGGCAAAGCCAATTTTATAGATGTCCGTGACGGCTCTGACAGAATACAGGTTTATGTGCGTTCCAACGATATAGGTGCTGAAGAATTCAAGGAATTTAAAAAATGGGATATAGGCGATATTGTCGGCGTTGAAGGATTTGTATTCAGAACACGCAAGGGCGAAATTTCCGTACATGCACATAAAATCACACTTCTTTCAAAATCGCTCCTCCCCCTCCCTGAAAAGTGGCATGGTCTTAAAGACCAGGATATGAGATACCGTCAGAGATACGTTGACCTTATCGTAAATCCGAACGTTAAGGATACTTTCATAAAGAGAAGTCAGATTCTCCGTGAAATAAGAAAATATCTCGACAATATGGGTTATCTTGAAGTTGATACTCCTGTACTTCATACACTTGAAATCGGTGCTTCTGCAAGACCTTTTGTTACTCACCACAATGCACTCGATATTGACATGTATCTCAGAATCGAAACTGAACTCTATCTCAAGCGTCTTGTAGTAGGCGGATTTGAAAGAGTTTACGAAGTAGGACGTATTTTCAGAAATGAGGGTATGGATACTTCACATAACCCTGAATTTACATCAATCGAAATGTATCAGGCTTATACAGATTACATCGGTATGATGGATATTATCGAGGATATGTACAAGACTATTGCCCGCAATGTCTGCGGTACTGATGTTATAAACTATCAGGGCGTTGAAATCAATCTCGGCAAAAAGTGGGAACGTCTTACTATGATTGAAGCCGTTAAAAAATATGCCGGTGTCGATTACAATGACTGGGAATCAGATGAACAGGCTCGTGCATGTGCTAAGGAAAAGGGCGTTGAAGTTGATGAGGGCGAAAACGCTACAAAGGGACATGTGCTTATTGCATTCTTTGATACATTCGTTGAAGATAAACTGATTCAGCCTACTATTATTTATGATTACCCTGTTGAAAACTCTCCGCTTGCAAAGAGAAAGCCTTCAAATCCGGCATTCACTGAAAGATTTGAATACTTCATTTACTGCCGTGAAATGGGTAACGCATTCTCAGAACTCAATGACCCTGTTGACCAGCGTGAAAGATTCGTTAAACAGGTTGAAGCTAAAAAGGCTCAGGGTGCTAATGCAGAAGTCGATGAAGATTTCGTTACAGCTCTCGAATACGGACTTCCTCCGACAGGAGGTCTCGGATTCGGTCTCGACAGACTTGTAATGCTCCTTACAGACAGCCCGTCTATCAGAGATGTACTTCTTTTCCCGACTATGAAACCCTTAAACAATAATAATCAATAAAAAAATACGGGGTATGCTGTTTTAATACGGCATACCCCTGCGTTTTAACGGAGAATTTATGGAAGATAACAATAAAAAAAATATCCCCGAAAATAATAACGATGATAAAATCAAAGTCGGGGAACAGAGTGTATTTGATACTCTCAAGGAACAGCGTAAACAGCGTAAGCATGAACAGCTTGAATTTGAAAGTCAGATGACAAGGCAAATTGCTGAAGAAAAACAAAAACAGCGTCTCGAATATGAAAAAAAATTACAGCAGGAAAAAATTGAACTCCTTCGCATGAAACAGAATAATTCCGATGAAAGCGATATCATTCCCACGGGAGAAACCGAAGAAACTCCTGAACGCACTCTCGGTCAGAAGATAAGCAGTTTTTTCTATCTCAATAAATGGTGGCTCGGACTTTTTGCAATGTTCGGAATTATTGCCGGATTTCTTATATATGATTATGCCACTAAAAAAAATCCCGATACTGTTATACTGTTCTTTGAGGATAACGATGATATTGACAAGCTTGCTTTAAGAGATTATATTGAACCTTTCTGCGAGGATTTCAACGGTGACGGAGAAATTATTCCCGATGTTTACTATATTCCCTATACAGGAGATGACCAGAAAGACTATTCAAGCGGTACTTCCACTAAGCTTATGGCGGAAATGCAGTCCGCTGAAGCTATGATAGTTATATGCAATGAAAAATCTGCTGAAGCTATATCTCCCGAATATACACTCGTAAATCTTGAGGAGCTTTATCCCGACAATCCCCATGTAAAAAAATACGGATTTTACCTTAAAGATTCAAAATTTGCGGAAAAAATCGGATATTCCGGAACTATTGACGATGATGTATATCTCGGAATCCGCAAGCCTTTGGAAATGACATGGGCATCAAAAAAGGAAATGCAGAAAGCCTATGACGAATCAATTATAGTTTTTGACCGTATGATTCAGGATTTAACATAATTTCAGAATACAAGATATTCAATAACAGAGTTTGACATTAAATATCCCTTAGGAGTAAGGGATATTTTTTTTCCGTCAAAATTTATGTATCCGGCTTTTAAAAGTTCCGGAGTTTTTGAAATTATTT
>JAEDMB010000022.1 GCA_016303235.1 Oscillospiraceae bacterium | reverse complement strand
ACTCCCATTCAATAGTTGCCGGCGGTTTTGTAGTTACATCGTAAACTATTCTGTTTATATGGCTTACTTCGTTTACAATTCTTGAAGCTGTTGTTTCAAGAACATCATACGGGATTTTAGCGAAATCTGCTGTCATAAAATCAGTTGTAGTAACTCCACGGAGTGCAAGTGTATAGTCATAGGTACGGCTGTCGCCCATTACTCCGACTGAACGCATACTCGTGAGAACTGCAAAATACTGACTGATTTTTCTGTCAAGACCGGCTTTAGCTATTTCTTCACGGAATATATAGTCAGCGTCCTGAAGAATTTCGAGTTTTTCGTCAGTAATTTCACCGATAATTCTTATAGCAAGTCCGGGGCCGGGGAATGGCTGTCTCCATACAAGAACATCTGACAAGCCGAGTTCAGTTCCGAGCTGTCTTACTTCGTCCTTGAAAAGCATGCGGAGAGGTTCAATAATTTCCTTGAAGTCCACATAATCGGGAAGTCCGCCTACATTGTGATGAGATTTTATTACTGCTGCATCACCCGCACCGCTTTCGATTACATCGGGGTATATAGTTCCCTGTACGAGATAGTCAACAGCTCCGATTTTTTTAGCTTCCTGCTCGAATACTCTTATAAATTCCTCGCCTATGGTCTTACGCTTTGTTTCGGGGTCGGAAACTCCTCTGAGTTTTGACATAAACTGTTCCTTAGCGTTGACTCTTACGAAATTTATTCCCCAGTCTGCAAAAGCCTGTTCAACTTCATCACCTTCATTTTTACGCATAAAGCCGTGGTCAACGAATATGCATGTAAGCTGATTTCCGACTGCTTTTGCAAGAAGTGCAGCCGCAACAGAACTGTCAACACCGCCTGAAAGTGCAAGAAGTACTTTACCGTCTCCGACTTTCTTTCTTATATCCTCAACGGCAGTTTTAGCGTAATTGCTCATAGTCCAGTCGCCTGTACAACCGCATACGTTTTTAAGGAAGCTGTCTATCATTTTTATTCCGTATTCCGTATGATTTACTTCGGGGTGGAACTGTACTGCATAAAGCTTTTTATCAGGATTTTCCATTGATGCAACGGGACAGTTTTCGGTATGTGAAGTAATTTTAAAGCCTTCGGGAAGTTCGGATATATAATCCGTGTGGCTCATCCATGAAACTGATTTTTCGGGAAGTTCCGGAATCCCTCCGAAAATCAGACTTGATTTGTCATAGTATGTTTCAGTCTTGCCGTATTCAGATGATATGCATGATGAAACTTTTCCGCCTGCGAGATATGCCATAAGCTGACAGCCGTAACATATTCCGAGAATCGGGATTCCGAGTTCAAGAATTTCCTTTGAAATAGTCGGGGAGCTTTCAAGATATACGCTGTTAGGGCCTCCGGTGAAAATTATTCCCACCGGATTAAGCTTTTTTATTTCTTCTATAGATGTTTTATAGCTCTTAACTTCACAGTATACTCCGCATTCACGGACTCTCCTTGCGATAAGCTGATTATACTGTCCTCCGAAATCAAGAACTATACATAACTGATGTGATGTCATTCAATCATTCTCCATTCAATAAATTTTAATTTCTCTGCGAAATTAATCTAATTTCTATTATGACATTTTTTTATAGAAATTGCAATAGTTTCAGAAAAATTTCATAATGTTTTTAATCATCGTCATCATAGAACATATTATATTTTTTCTGATTGTGGCGGTAAGCACTCATAACAAGACCTATTGATGCATACATACACACCATTGCAGTTCCTCCGGCACTTAAAAACGGCAGAGGCACGCCTATAACAGGCATTACTTTCAGAACCATTCCTATATTCATAATGCAGTGGGAGAGAATCATTCCGAATACTCCCATACAGATGAATTTTCCCATACTGTCTCTTGTGACGGTGCTGTCAGCAAGTATTTTAAGGCATATATACATAAGCAGTATTATTACGCCGAGAGTTCCCACAAATCCGAATACCTGACCTATATATGAAAACATAAAGTCATTGTGCATTTCCGGAACTGATATATATGACTCATCTTTATTAAACAGTCCTTTTCCGAATATACCGCCCGAACGCAGTGCGGATATTCCCAAATCCTGCTGGTATTCGAGATTCTGGGGGTCTGTTCCGGGGTGGAATAATATTAATATTCTTTTTTTGTGAACAGTTCCAAGAACGAAATTCCATAAAAATACCACTGCCACCGCAAGAAGAATCGGAGCAGATACAAGATACTTCCACGAAATTCCCGCCGAAATCATCATTGATGCAAATATACAGCCGAATATTATAGCTGTTCCGTAGTCGCCCTGTATGCCGATAATTCCTATTGGTATCAGAGCATGTATGCAGAGCAGAAGCATATGCAGAGGTTCATTCATATTCTCCTCATCACGTGAAAGATGATACGAAAAGGAAAGTATAAACGAAAGTTTAAGAAGTTCGGAGGGCTGTAAGTTTATAAATCCGAGCTGTAACCACGCCTGGTCATCAGCTCCTGCTCTCCTGTATCCGAGGCTTGTAAACGTCAGAAGTACAAGCCCCATCGCTATCGGGATATATATATACCATAGCTTTGCGATTTTCTTATAGTCTATAAGCGAAATAATTATGCTTGTACAGATACCCATAAAAACAGATACAAGCTGTGTTTTGTAGTAATCCATTGAAACTCCGTCAAGCACCTGATTATAGCTTATTGAATATATCATCAGTACGCTTATTGCGGAGCATACTATTACAGCCAGCATAAGTCCGCTGTCATTTTTTTTCTGAACGGTTATTTTTCTGAATGCTGATTTCATTTTGTTTTCCTTTATCTGAACCAATATTTGCGGTCAAGACTTCTGTACTGAACCGCCTGAAATATATGTTTTTCGGAAATATTTTCAACGCCCTCAAGGTCGGCAACAGTCCGGGATATTTTCAGAATTTTATGATATGCCCTTGCACTCAAATCAAGCTTTTCAAAAGTCCTGCGGAGTTTTTCATTAAGTGCGTCCGGAATCTGACAGTATTTTTCAATTTCCGAAGGCGACATGTTTGCATTGCATTTTATTTTTGTTTTTCTGAAACGTTCCGTCTGAATTTCTCTTGCGGATATTACTCTTTTTCTTATATCGGCAGAGGATTCTTCTTTTCTTGACGAAGAAAGCTCCGAAAAGTCAACGGGTGCAACTTCAATGTGCATATCTATTCTGTCAAGAACAGGCCCTGATATTTTTCCGAGATATGTTCTGACTTGTTTTTGTGAGCAGATACATTCATGAGTCGGGTGACCGAAATATCCGCATGGACAGGGATTCATAGCTGTTACAAGCATAACGGAACAGGGATATGTAACTGTTTTTGAAACTCTGCCTATTGTAATAGTTCTGTCCTCCATAGGCTGACGGAGTGTATCTATTGCAGTATGACCAAATTCGGGAAATTCATCAAGAAAAAGTACTCCGTTGTGTGCAAGGGAAATTTCTCCGGGACGTGGAATAGTTCCGCCACCTGCAAGTCCTGCCGTTGAAATAGTATGATGAGGCGAACGGAACGGTCTTTTTGTAATAAGAGGGGTTTTTCTGTCCACAAGTCCCGATATTGAATATATATTTGTAGTTTCGAGTGATTCCTCAAACGTCAGAGGAGGCAGTATTGAGGGGATTCTTTTTGCAAGCATGCTTTTTCCGCTCCCCGGAGAGCCTATAAGCATTATATTATGACCTCCGGCACATGCTATTTCAAGAGCCTTCTTTGCAGTATGCTGTCCCTTTACATCTGCAAAATCAAGTTTTTCGGCATATGCTGTATCTTTCGGGATATATTTCGGCTGTGGACTGATAAATATTTCATTGCAGAGATGACTTATAAGCTGTGAAACGTTGCTTACTCCGTATATTGTAACATCTTCCGCAACAGATGCCTCATAGGCATTTTCTTCGGGAACGAATACGCCTTTTATTCCGAGTTCCCTCGCCTTGAGAACCATTGGCAGAACGCCGTCAACAGGTCTTATACTGCCATTGAGAGATACTTCGCCTATAAAAGCATAGTCATCAAGATTATTCCTTATTATGTTCATAGCTTTTACAACAGCTACAAGGATTGCCATATCATAGATTGAACCGGTTTTTTTAGTTCCGGCAGGTGCAAGGTTGACCATTACGGCTGAAGGTGGTATGCTTATTGAACACGCTTTCAGTGCGGAACGGATTCTGTCCTTGCTTTCCCTTACAGATGTATCAGGAAGTCCGACTATATTGAATGACGGCAGTCCACGGCTTATATCAATTTCAACGTCAACTGCAAATGCATTCAAGCCGTTAAGACCGAGACTGTTTATTTTTGCGAACATTATTTTTTATCTCCGTTAATTTTTTTATGAATTTTTTCTGTTTCAAAATCTAATTTATTAGCTTTTTCAGCGAATTTTCTCGCAAGCTCAAAATCGAAATCCTGATTCTGAATCTGATTTTCTTCACGTTTTTTCTTTCCGTCACCCCTGTGAGGTATCTGCACGGGAGTTTCAGACGGTATTTCCATAGAATTTTTTTCGGATTTTTTCTTTTCAGGGAATTTTTTAAGATATATATTTTCCGTAAGATTTTTTTCTATTTCCTCCATAGGTTTTTCTTCATCGGCATAATCTTCACGGTAATCCTTTGAAGTGTAATCGGGATTTTCAAGCTGATGAGTAAATCTTTCGCTGAAATAAGGAAATCCCTCCGTTTTTGAAATTACTTTGTAATCACGCCATGCACCAAGCATAGGGAAATATATAATTACTCCCGCAATTCCGAGAGCTGTTGTTAAAATATCACTTTTTCTTCCTCCGAAATTCATAAGGCACGACAATGGCATTGCAAGATATACTGAAAACAAAACAACATTGCAGAATTTGTATTTTGACTTTCCGCATACCGCAAGAATTATCAGAAGAAGTGATGTAAGTATATTAAGCATACCGGAAAGAATAAGTCCGAATGAATTTGTCTGTCCCTTTCCGACCATAAGGTCTGAAAAAATTGAAAGCACATTGAATCTTACACCGAACATTGAACCCGCTGACAGTATCAGTGCCACTATAAAGGTGTAATAAAAAGCTCTTTTTCCTTTTTCATTTATAGCTGTTATACGGTCACTGCAAAGTGTATAATGGCTGTGGTCAGGCATAGCCCTGTATTTTTCTTCACTGCTTAAAAGCACCATAAAAAAATCCTCCGTTTTTTTATTATTATATCACTTTTTCTCAAATAAGTAAATATAATTTTCTTGCAAAAAACTGGTTTGTAAAAATAAACAAAAAATGCCTGATTTTTTATTTATAAATCAGACACAGTGCATAAAATTGGAAAATCCTATTGACTTTCTTATTTATATGTATTATAATTAGTAAATGTATCGAAATGTAAAAGTATTGCCATTCTGACACTATTATACCATAAACATATTGCTTTTGTCAATAGCCTTTGTTTATTTTTTTCGTTTTTCAGAAAAGGCCATGCTTTTTTGTTTTGTACGGCATCAGCAAACAGGTTTTTCAACCTGCTTTTACCCCACTATTTAAAGGAGGCTCCGCCTATGGTGAATGTTACACCTAAAAAGCTTGGCAAAAATACCCGTATGAACTTCGGAAAAATCAATGAAGTTCTTGAAATGCCTAACCTTATCGAAGTTCAGAAAAAGTCCTACGAGTGGTTCAGAACTGAAGGCCTTAAAGAAGTTTTCCGTGATATGACTGCTATAACTGACTATAACGGAAATCTCGTTCTTACTTTCAAGGATTACAAATTCGACGATACGCCTAAATATACTATTGCCGAATGCAAGGAACGTGACGCCACTTATCAGGTTGCTTTAAGAGCTACTGCTATCCTCACTAACAAGGAAACCGGTATTGCTTCCGAAAGTACAGTATACCTCGGAGATTTCCCGCTTATGACAGAAAGCGGTACTTTCGTTATAAACGGTGCTGAACGTGTCATTGTTTCACAGCTTGTGCGTTCACCCGGTGTTTATTATGCCTCTGAAAAGGATAAAACCGGTAAGGATTTATTCAAAACTACTGTTATACCTAACAGAGGTGCATGGCTTGAATATGAAATGGATTCAAATGACATTGTTTATGTCAGAATCGATAAAAACAGAAAAATTCCGATTACCACTTTCATAAGAGCTATCGGACTCGACAGCGATGACGATATATTTGAATTTTTCGGTGCTGATGAACGTCTCAAGCAAACTATTATTCAAAAAGACAGCACTAAAAATCACTCTGATGCTATAATAGATGTCTATAAAAAGCTCCGTCCCGGTGAACCCCCCAATGAAGAAAATGCCGTTGCTCATCTCAACAACCTTTTCTTCGATGCAAAAAGATATGAACTCTGCCGTTTCGGAAGATATAAATATAACAAAAAACTCGGCATAGCTTCAAGACTTGCCGGACATGTTCTCTCAAGACCTATCGCAAATCCTGTTACAGGTGAAATTATTCTCGATGCCGGAGTGCTTGTTTCATACGAAAAAGCCTGCGAAGTTGAACAGGCTGGTGTTTATGAGGCTTTCGTTACTGTCGAAGTAAAGGAATACTATACAAACGAACTCGGCGAAAATGCTATCAGAACCGTTGAAAAAGAAGTTAAAATCATCGGAAACGGTATGGTTGACATTAAGGGATATGTTAATTTTGATGCCGAAAAATACGGCATAAACGAAAAGGTTTCTTTCAGAGTTCTTCAGGAAATTATCGAAAATTCCGCTGATGAGGAGGAAATCGAGGAAAACGTTAAAAAGCGTGTCGATGACCTTATTCCTAAACACATCGTTCTTGATGATATATATGCTACTATAAGCTACTTCCTCAATCTCTGCGACGGTGTCGGAACTGTTGACGATATTGACCACCTCGGAAACAGACGTATCCGCTGTGTCGGCGAACTTCTTCAGAATCAGTTTAAAATAGGTTTCTCACGTATGGAAAAAAATATACGTGAAAAAATGAATACACAGAGTCAGGATACTACTCACCTTACACCCCAGAATCTTATAAACATAAGAGCAATATCTTCCGCTATAAAGGAATTTTTCTGCTCCTCTCCTCTCTCCCAGTTTATGGACCAGAATAACCCTCTTGCTGAACTTACTCACAAAAGACGTCTTTCTGCTCTTGGTCCGGGCGGTCTTTCAAGAGACAGAGCCGGATTTGAAGTGCGTGACGTTCATTACAGCCACTATGGAAGAATGTGTCCTATCGAAACTCCTGAAGGCCCTAACATCGGTCTTATTTCCTACCTTGCTACTTTCGCAAGAATAAACGATTACGGCTTTATTGAAGCTCCTTACAGAAAAGTTGACAAGGCAACAGGCATTGTTACTGATGAAGTAGTTTATATGACTGCCGATGCTGAAGACAATTACATTGTCGCACAGGCTAATGAACCTCTTACAGAGGACGGCCATTTTGCAAAGCCCAAGGTTACTGCAAGATTCCGTGAAAAAATCCTTGAGTGCGAAAGCGAAAGAGTCGATTTTATGGACGTTTCGCCTAAAATGGTTGTATCAGTTGCTACATCTATGATTCCGTTCCTTGAAAACGATGACGCAAACCGTGCGTTGATGGGTTCAAACATGCAGAGACAGGCTGTCCCGCTCCTCAAGACTGAAAGACCTTTTGTCGGAACAGGTATGGAATACAAGGCAGCTGTTGACTCAGGCGTTTGTCTTGTTTCAAAATACAACGGAACTATTACTTTTGTTGATGCTGACCACATAAATATGATTGATGATGAGGGCATTGAACATAAATATACTCTCACAAAATTCAAGCGTTCAAATCAGGGTACATGCATAAATCAGCGTCCTATCGTAAATGTCGGCGAAAAAGTCAAGGTTAATCAGGTTCTTGCTGACGGTCCTGCTACTTCCGAGGGCGAAATCTCAATAGGTAAAAATGCTCTCATCGGCTTTATGACATGGGAAGGCTATAACTATGAAGATGCCGTTCTCCTTAATGAAAGACTTGTGCGTGAAGATGTATTCACTTCCGTTCATATCGAAGAATATGAAATTGAATGCCGTGAAACCAAATTAGGCCCCGAAGAAATTACAAGGGATATTCCTAATGTCGGCGAAGAAGCTCTCAAGGACCTTGACGAAACCGGTATTATCCGCATAGGCTCTGAAGTACATTCCGGTGATATTCTTGTCGGAAAGGTTACTCCAAAGGGCGAAACTGAACTTACTGCCGAAGAAAGACTCCTCCGTGCGATATTCGGTGAAAAAGCCCGTGAAGTACGTGACAATTCGCTTAAAGTTCCTCACGGCGAATCAGGTATTGTTGTAGATGTAAAAGTGTTTACACGTGAAAACTGCGACGAATTAAGTGCAGGAGTAAATATGCGTGTACGCTGTTATATCGCTCAGAAACGTAAAATCACTGTCGGCGACAAAATGGCCGGCCGTCACGGAAACAAGGGTGTCGTTTCAAGAATCCTCCCCGAAGAAGATATGCCTTTCCTCCCCGACGGCACTCCGCTTGACATCGTTCTTAACCCTCTCGGCGTTCCTTCACGTATGAATATCGGTCAGGTTCTTGAAGTACATCTCGGTATGGCTGCAAAGGCTCTCGGCTGGCATATTATGACTCCTGTCTTTGACGGTGCTCACGAAGAAGATATCCGTGAATGTTTCCGTATGGCTAACGAACAGAACAAAGACCACCGCAATGATGAATTTACCCTCAACACTATGGACAAGGTTATCAATCCAAAGGCTCTCGAAATGTCAGAAGACGGAAAGTTTACTCTTTATGACGGACGAACAGGCGAAAAATTCGATAACCGTGTCACTGTCGGATATATGTATTACCTCAAGCTCCATCACCTCGTTGATGATAAGATTCACGCACGTTCAGTAGGCCCTTATGCTCTCGTTACTCAGCAGCCACTCGGAGGCAAGGCACAGTTCGGCGGTCAGAGATTCGGTGAAATGGAAGTATGGGCTCTGGAAGCTTATGGTGCTGCTTATACGCTTCAGGAAATCCTTACTGTCAAGTCTGACGATACAATAGGCCGTGTAAACGCTTATGAAGCTATTGTCAAGGGTCAGAACGTTCCTAAGCCGGGTATTCCGGAATCATTCAAGGTTCTTGTAAAGGAACTTCAGGCTCTCGGTCTTGATATAAAGGTTCTTGACGAAAATCAGCAGGAAATCGACCTCAAGCAGAATTTCGATGATGACGACAAGTCAAGAAATACTGAATATTCCGATGAGAAAACAGAAGACCTTACAAAATACAGCGATGATGATATAAGAGATGCAGGCTACCTTGTCAACGGAGAAAAATCCAATGACGATGACTCCGAATCCTTTGAATATGAAAATACAGGCATCGATGATGATGACGATATAGATGAAGACAATGAAGATACCCTCGATTGCTATGATAATCCTTTCTCATATGATGACAACGATAATGATGATGGTGATAACGCACTTTCCGAATTGTCCAACGATTATTAATCCCCTTTTTCAGCCCTGTGCCTGAACTTAAAATCAGGCACAGGCTAAATCCAGCTTTTTTGAGGAGGAAAAAAATTGGAATTTAATACTTTTGAATCTATCAAAATCGGTCTTGCTTCCCCTGAACAAATCAGAAAATGGTCATACGGTGTTGTTACAAGACCTGAAACTATAAATTACAGAACCCAGAAGCCTGAACGTGACGGCCTTTACTGCGAAAGAATCTTCGGCCCTACAAAAGACTGGGAATGTCACTGCGGAAAATTCAAGAAAATAAGCTTTAAAGGCAAGGTCTGCGACAAGTGCGGTGTTGAGGTAACACGTGCAAAGGTAAGACGTGAGAGAATGGGTTCTATTGAACTTGCAACTCCCGTTTCACATATATGGTACTTCAAAGGCACTCCCTCCCGTATAGGTCAGGTGCTTGAAATTTCCCAGAAACGTCTCGAGGAAGTTCTCTATTTCACTAAATATATCGTAACTGACCCCGGCAATACAAGCGAGCTTTCCAAAAAACAGATGCTCAGTGAAAAAGAATACCTGACATTCCGTGAAAAATACGGAAACGATTTCAAGGCAGGTATGGGTGCAGAGGCTATAAAGGTTCTTCTTCAGGAATATGACCCCGAAAGATACGATACACATAAAAACAGACTCGTTGAAATGGGAAACCTTTCACTCAACAAGGAACAGCGTGAAACATGCCGTAACTGCGACAGAAAATTTGACTGCAAAAACTGTCCTTTCTGTGAAAATGCAGTTGTTTCCGAATGGAAAAACAATATTGAAATCGTTGCTGATGACCTCAAGGCTGAACTCGCCGGTCTGCCGTCCGGTCAGAAAAAAATCAAAATTCTGAAGAGACTTCAGATTATTGAGGCTTTCAGACTCTCCGGAAACAAGCCGGAATGGATGATTCTTGATGTTATACCGGTTATTCCGCCTGATATAAGACCTATGGTTATGCTCGACGGCGGACGCTATGCAACATCTGACCTCAATGACCTTTACAGACGTGTTATCAACAGAAACAACCGTTTACAGAGAATGCTGGAACTCGATGCTCCTGACATCATCATAAGAAACGAAAAAAGAATGCTTCAGGAAGCTGTTGACGCTCTTATAGATAACGGCAGACACGGCAGACCTGTTACAGGCCCTAACAACCGCCCGCTTAAATCACTTTCCGATATGCTTAAAGGTAAGCAGGGTCGATTCCGTCAGAATCTTCTCGGAAAACGTGTTGACTATTCCGGACGTTCCGTTATTGTTGTAGGCCCTGAACTCAGAATGTATCAGTGCGGACTTCCTAAGGAAATGGCTCTCGAACTCTTCAAACCGTTCGTACTCAAAAGAATTGTCGATAATAAAAAGGATATCCAGAATATAAAGAGTGCCAGAAAAATGATTGAAAAGGCTTCTGATAAGGTATGGGACGCTCTCGAAAATGTAATCAAAGACCACCCTGTTATGCTTAACAGAGCGCCTACGCTTCACCGTCTCGGTATTCAGGCTTTTGAACCGATTCTCGTTGAAGGCAGAGCTATAAAGCTCCACCCTCTTGTATGTTCAGCATTCAATGCCGACTTTGACGGCGACCAGATGGCTGTACATCTTCCGCTTTCCGCTGAAGCTCAAGCAGAAGCAAGATTCCTTATGCTTGCTGCAAACAATCTTCTTAAACCCTCTGACGGTAAGCCTGTTGCCGTTCCTTCTCAGGATATGGTGCTTGGTTCATATTACCTTACACTTCAGAAAGAGGGCGAACCCGGTGAGGGAAAAGTGTTCAGAGATGTAAATGAGGCTCTTATGGCTTACAATGAACATGACGTTTCTCTCCACGCTGCTATAAAAGTCAAAATCACAAAGGATATCGGCGGAAAGAAAGTTTCAAAGATTATCGACTGTACTGTCGGCAGACTTATTTTCAATGAAAATATCCCGCAGAATCTCGGATACGTTGACAGAACCAATTCCGAAAAGCAGTTTGACCTCGAAATCTCTTTCCTTGTAGGCAAAAAACAGCTCTCACAGATTATTGAACGCTGTATCAGAATCCACGGCACTACAACTACTTCCGAAGTTCTTGACAAAATCAAGGCTCTCGGCTTTAAATACTCAACACGTGCTGCTCTTACCGTTGCCGTATGTGATGCTATTATTCCTCCGCAGAAAAAGGATATTCTTGCTAAAGCTGATGAGGATATTGCAGAAATTACAACAGAATACGAATACGGCTATATCTCCGCTGCTGAAAAATCTTCAAGAGTTATCGCAATATGGAATAACGCTACTGAAGATGTTAAGGACGCTCTCAAAAAGAACTTCCAGGAAAATGAAAAGTACAATCCTATCTGGATGATGGCTGACTCCGGTGCGAGAGGTTCTATCTCACAGATTCGTCAGCTTGCCGGTATGCGTGGACTTATCGCAAATACTTCCGGTACTACTATCGAAATCCCGATTCGTGCAAACTACCGTGAAGGTCTTAACATACTCGAATACTTCATCTCCTCAAGAGGTGCGAGAAAAGGTCTTACTGATACGGCTCTGCGTACCGCCGACTCCGGTTATCTTACAAGACGTCTTGTTGACGTTTCACAGGAAGTTATTATCCGTGAGGACGACTGCCACGCTGATGACGGCATAGAAGTTTATGAAATCAAAAACGGCGAAGAAATGATTGAACCGCTTTCAGAACGTCTTATAGGCAGATACCTTGTAAATGACCTTAAAAATGATGAGGGCGATTTGATTGTATCCAAAAACAAGATGATGACTGAAGCTGATGCTAAGAAAATCATCGATGCCGGAATTGAACGCGTAAAAATCCGTTCTGTTCTTCATTGCAAATCCAAAAACGGCGTATGTGCAAAGTGCTATGGCTCTAACCTTGCAAACGGAAATATTGTTTCTGTCGGCGAAGCTGTCGGCGTAATCGCTGCACAGTCAATCGGTGAACCGGGTACACAGCTTACTATGAGAACATTCCACACCGGCGGTGTTGCGTCAGCCGATGCAGAAGATATTACACAGGGTCTCCCACGTGTCGAGGAACTCTTTGAGGGCAGACGTCCTAAAAATGCTGCTATTATTGCTAAGCACGGCGGTACTGTTCATATCGAAGAAGTCAAGGCTACACGTAATATTATAATTACTGACCCCGAAACAGGCGATTCTGAATCATATATGATTCCTTATAACTTCAAAATCAGATTAAACGAAGTCAGAGAGGGTGCATTCATTCCAAAAGGAACTCATCTCACAGAAGGAAATGCTTATCCTACTGATATTCTTAATATACTCGGTGTTCAGGCTGTTCAGGACTACATTATTCATGAAGTTCAGAAAGTTTACAGATTACAGGGTGTTGACATCAACGACAAGCATATCGAAGTTATCGTCCGTCAGATGCTTAACAAGATGAAAGTTACTCAGACAGGAAGCAGTTATCTCCTCCCCGGTACTCTCGTTGAGAAAAAGGAAATCGAGGAAATCAATGCAGGTATTCAGGCAAGAATGGACAGCGGTGAATATGACCTCTCATTTGTTGAGGCTGAACCGGTACTTCAGGGTATCACAAAGGCAGCTTCAAATTCTGACAGTTTCCTTTCTGCCGCATCATTCCAGGAAACTACAAAGGCTCTCACTGATGCTGCTATCAGAGGCAAGAGCGACAAGCTTATCGGTCTTAAGGAAAATGTTATTATCGGTAATCTTATCCCTGCCGGAACAGGTATGGACTGTTATAATAATATCAAAATTCAGCGTACCGATTTACATTCCCCGTCATCTCTCTGATAAAAATTTTCGGGCAGTCTTAACCGACTGCCCTTTTTATGCAAAAATTTATCCGGAATTTTTTCGCAAAACACTTGAATTTATTGGTTTTTTCTGATATAATATCTAATTGTGATGTATTATTTATTCACGCACGATTAAATTTTTTACGAAAAGAGGAATTGCAATGCCTGCTAATATTGTTGTAGGAAGTCAGTGGGGCGATGAGGGTAAGGGTAAAATCATCGATATTCTCGCCTCAAGAGCCGAAGTTGTTGTACGTTCACAGGGCGGTAACAATGCCGGTCATACTGTTGTAAATAATGGTGAAGTATATAAACTTCATCTCATTCCCTCAGGAATACTCTATCCGGATACGCTTTGCCTTATCGGTGCGGGAGTAGTTCTTGACCCCAAGGATTTTATTTCTGAACTGGATTCACTCGAATCAAGAGGAATTTCAACGAAGAATCTCAAAATCGACCCCAGAGCCCAGATTGTTATGCCGTGGCATATTCAGCTTGACGGACTTTCCGAAAAATTCAGAGGAAATTCCGATATAGGCACCACAAAAAGAGGCATAGGCCCTGCTTATATGGATAAATACGAGAGATGCGGTATCAGAATGTATGACCTCTGTCACCCCGAAGTCCTCGCTGAAAAAATCAAATCCACAGGTACTCTTAAAAATAAAATCATTACTGCTGTATATAACGGCGATGCTTATGACCTCGATAAAGTTACTGCCGAATATACAGAATACGGAAAGAGACTTGCTCCTTATATGGACGATGTTTCTGTTCTTACATACGAAGCTGACAAAGCCGGAAAAACTATCATGTTTGAGGGAGCTCAGGCTACTCTGCTTGATATCGATTTCGGTACATATCCTTATGTTACTTCTTCCCACCCGCTTTCAGCCGGTGTATGTGTCGGAACAGGTGTAGGCCCTAAAACTATTACAAATGTTATCGGCGTTGCAAAAGCTTATACTACACGTGTAGGAAAAGGTCCTTTCCCGACCGAACTCAATGACGAAATCGGTGACAAAATCAGAAAAGTCGGCGGTGAATTCGGTACTACTACCGGCAGACCAAGAAGAACAGGCTGGTTCGATGCTGTTATAGTACGTCATTCCGTAAGAGTAAACGGTCTCGATTCACTTGCTATCAATAAACTTGATACACTCAGCGGTCTTGAAAAGCTTAAAGTATGCGTTGCATATAAGCTTCCTGACGGCTCTGTTATTGAAAATTTCCCGCCTACTCTCGAAGGACTTGCAGGCTGTGAACCGGTATATGAGGAATTTGACGGCTTTAATGAAGATATTTCAAATGCAAAGTCGTTCGATGAACTTCCGCAGAACTGCAAAACATATATTGAAAAACTCGAAGAACTCTGTGGCTGTCATATATCTATGGTAGGCATAGGCCCTGACAGAAGTCAGATTCTTGAAAGATAATTATGGCTATGGACGAAAATATAAAAGCTCCTGTCCTCGATGACATCGACTATTCAGCATCAGCTAAAAAAGGAGCTCCGAAAGGCGTTTCTGCTCCTGTACTCGATGATATGAGCAACGATTATATCAAAAATAACAGAAAGGGAGCTCCTACGGGAGTTTCCGCACCTGTTCTTGATGATATGTCATCATCATATACACCTAAAGAAAAAAAATCTGCTCCGAAATATCTCAGCGATGAAGAAGTCATTGCAAAATTCTCTCCGGAACAGAAACAGCAGTTTTTTATTCTTCCGGACGATAAGAAAAAAATGGTTCTCAATTATACAAGAAAACAGCTCGGAGTTCCTCTTGAACCCGAACCCGAAATCAAAGCTCCGATTCTTGATGAACCCGATGAAATCCAGAATTTTGAAAAGCCTGTACATGAGCTTGATTATGATGAACCTCTTACCGCTCCGGTACTCGATGAAGCTCCTGAAACTCCCGAATATGTTCCTAAATTCGGCGGTGAAGATGTAGAAAAAATAAAACAGGAGGCTAAAAAGCAAGCTGTAAATGCACTTGAACCGAATCAGAAAGACCAGAAAGAAAGTCTCCGTATGATGAAGGAACTCCGTGAACAGCGTGAACGTGCGGACGCAAAAGCCGGTTTCAAGCTTACTATAATTATAGCAGTTATAGGTTGTCTTTCGGCTGTACTTTTCTCACTTTTTGCAGGCGGAAAGTTTATGAATCTTGCATACAAGCCCGAAACCGGAAAGCTTACTGATATTGTGGCACAGTATTCTCTTTATATAAGCATTGCTGTGGGAATATGCTCTTTCCTGCTTATAACAGGAGTAAAGGCATTAAAAAGCCTTGCAACTACGGTTTTTCTGCTTTTTACTATTATACTGATTTTCCCCGGAATAATTATGCTTACCCAGAAAGATGGAAATATGGGCATTAATGCAGTTCTTTACGGATTATCCGTCATAGGTTCGGGATATACTTTCTTTTCTCTGACAAGCAACAATAAAATAAATCTTTTTTTCAGCAAAAAATATTAATAATATAAGGGCAGAAAAATTATCTGCCCGATTTTTTTAAGGAGAAATTATTTTATGAAATCAGGAAAATTTTTATCTGCATTTTTTTCTTCAGCAGTAATTTTAATGTCACTTAATCCCCTTATTACTGTAAAGGCTGATATGTCATATTCGGATTTTGCAGAACAGGTTGCATTTCTTGTAAACGAAGAACGTGAAAATCAGGGACTTGCTCCGCTTAAAATGTCCTCTGTTATGAATGAATCCGCCTCTGTGAGAGCTGATGAACTTACTGAATTATTTTCACATACAAGACCTGACGGCACAGATTGTTTTACTGTATTTGATGAATATGATATTTTATATATGAATTTTGCTGGCGAAAATATTCATGCAGGTTCATCAACTCCCGAAGATACTATGCAATCATGGCTTAATTCAAGTGGTCACCGTGCAAATATACTTGATGAAAATGCAAAATATATCGGAGTAGGCGTTGCATATTCCGAAGGTACATATTACTGGGTTCAGCTTTTTTCCGACCTCGGAGCGTCCGGCGGAACTAATTATATGCCTACACAAACAAATTCGGGCATACTTAAAGGCGATGCAAATCTTGACGGAAATATTGATATTGCCGATGTTGTCGCAATTGCCGGATATGTCGGGGATTCTTCAAAGAATAAGCTCGAACCGCAAGGCATTATAAACGGTGATGTGCATAATTCCGGAAACGGTTTAAACGCAAATGATTCACTTATGATACAGCAGTATCTTGCAAATATAATTACAGAGCTTTAAACAAATGGGCGGTCAGATTCAATGACCGCCCGATTTTTTTATATATCAGCTAAGCTCAAACATTCCTGTATAAAGCTGGTAATATTTGCCTTTCTGTGCTATAAGTGTATCGTGATTTCCACGTTCGATAATTCTTCCGTTCTCAAGAACCATTATTGCATCGGAATTTCTGACAGTTGAGAGTCTGTGTGCGATTACGAAAACCGTTCTGCCCTCCATAAGTCTGTCCATACCCTTTTCTATTAATGCTTCTGTTCGGGTATCTATCGAGCTTGTAGCCTCATCGAGTATAAGCACAGGAGGGTCAGCAATGGACGCTCTTGCTATTGCGAGGAGCTGTCTCTGTCCCTGACTTAAATTTGAACCGTCTGCCGTAAGCATTGTATTGTAGCCGTCCGGAAGATGTTTTATAAATGTATCAGCATTTGCAAGCTTTGAAGCTTTATATACTTCTTCATCAGTTGCATCAAGCTTTCCGTAGCGGATATTATCCATAACTGTTCCGGTGAAAAGGTGTGTATCCTGAAGAACCATTGAAAGCGAACGCCTTAAATCGTCCTTTTTGATTTTGTTTATATTTATTCCGTCATATCTTATTTTTCCGTCCGGAACATCATAAAATCTGTTTATAAGATTCGTGATTGTAGTCTTTCCTGCACCTGTTGAACCTACAAAAGCAATTTTCTGACCTGCTTTTGCATAGAGACTTATTCCGTTAAGTACAGTTTTATTAGGTTCATAGCCGAATACTACATCATCAAATTCAACCTTGCCTTCGACTTTGGTATATGTAACAGTTCCGTCAGCCTGATGAGGGTGTTTCCAAGCCCACAATCCTGTACGCTTATCGGTTTCAGTTATAGTACCGTCAGAAGATATTTCAGCATTAACAAGAGTTACATATCCGTTATCTTCTTCGGGAGTTTCATCTATTACCTTGAATATACGTTCCGCACCGGCAAGAGCTGTTAAAACTGAATTTAACTGCTGTGAAAGCTGAGTGATAGGCTGTGAGAATGAACGTGTAAACTGAAGATATGAAACTACTGTTCCGACAGTCATACCGCCTATGCCCTTTACAGCCATAATTCCGCCTGCAATAGCAGTTCCGGCATAGTGGAAATATGAAAGGTTATTCATAATCGGCATAAGAATATTTGCATATGTATTAGCTCTTGTAGATGCCTGACAGAGATTTTCATTAAGCTTTTGAAATTCTTCATTAGCCTTGTCTTCGTGACAGAATACTTTTACAACTTTCTGACCCTCAATAAGTTCCTCAATATAGCCGTTTACTTTTCCGAGAGCCTCCTGCTGTGCCTTGAATCCCTTACCGCTGTTTTTTCCTATTACGCCTATAACCTGTATCATTATGAAAAGCATTACTATAACTAAAACAGTCAACTGCCAGCTGTATGCTACCATAATTGCAAATACGGATAAAACAGTAATTGATGATGATATGAACTGTGCAACGCTGTTGCTGAGCATTTCACGGACAGCATCAGCATCATTTGTGTAAAGGCTCATCAGTTCGCCATGAGTGTGCTTGTCGAAATATCTTATAGGGAGACTTTCCATTTTGTTAAACAAATCTGTTCTTATTCTGAAAAGCGTTGTAGTTGATATATTTACCATTATACGCTGATATATATACGTTGACAAAGCACCGCAGAGATATATCACCGACATCATTATTATAGTTGAAACAAATCCCGACAAATCCGGATTATCCTGACCTATAAAAGGTTCAATATATTTATCGATAAGCGGACGGAGCATATAATTTCCGGCTACATTTGCGGAAACGCTTATTATTATGCAGAATACTATTAATATAAGCTGTGGCTTGAATCCGTACATATAGCTGAATATTCTTTTAAGAGTTCCGCCTGCATTCTGAGGCTTTGCAAAGCCCATATTCTTTTTCGGAGGCATTTATTCTTCAGCTCCTTTCTGCTGGGATTCATAAACTTCACGGTATATCGCATTATTTTTCATAAGCTCGTCGTGAGTGCCTATGCCGTTAATTTTTCCGTTGTCCATAACAATAATTCTGTCAGCGTCCTTTACTGATGAGATACGCTGTGCTATTATAAATGTAGTAGTATCCGAAAGCTTTTCACGGAATGCCTTTCTTATATTGCTGTCTGTTGCAGTATCAACCGCACTTGTGGAATCATCGAGGATTATTATTTTAGGCTTTTTAAGCAATGCTCTTGCTATACAGAGACGCTGTTTCTGACCGCCTGAAACATTGACACCGCCCTGACCCATATCGGTATTATATCCTTCCGGAAAACTCTGTACAAAATCATCGGCACATGCGGATTTGCAGGCTTCAATTATCTCATCATCGGAGGCATTTTCATTACCCCACTTGAGATTATCTCTGATTGTTCCGGAAAACAGTACATTTTTCTGGAGAACCATTGCAACATTATTGCGGAGTTCATCAAGCGAATAGCTTTTAACATCTTTTCCGCCTACATATACCGTTCCGGCTGTTGTATCATAAAGTCTCGGAATAAGCTGTACAAGTGTTGTTTTTGATGAACCTGTACCGCCTATAATGCCTATTGTTTCACCTGATTTTATATCAAGATTAATATTTTCAAGTGCAACATTATTCATATCATCAAAATAGCTGAATGATACATTTTCAAATCTGACTGAACCGTC
>JAEDMB010000021.1 GCA_016303235.1 Oscillospiraceae bacterium | reverse complement strand
AAATTCACTCGGTGAAGTATATGAAAACAAATACGGTCTGACTACTTCGCAGAGAGTACACGGAACTGTTACGGAAAACATAGAGGGCAGAGGGCCTTGCTATCTCAGAACAGAGGGAATAACTCCCGAACAGGACGAATCACTTATCAAAGCATATCTTAATATGTCTCCCTCACAGACTATAAAATGGATAGAAAGCGGAAAAAATCCCTCACAGCAGAATGTTGAAATCGAGGGAACTGAACCGTATATTGTCGGAGGTCATACCGCAAGCGGTTACTGGGTAGATACAAAAAGAGCTACAACAATACATGGACTTTTCGCATCGGGAGATGTTGCGGGAGGCTGTCCTCAGAAGTATGTTACAGGAGCATTGGCAGAGGGTGAAATATCAGCACTTTCGGCACTTGAATATATAAAATCAGAAAAAACACCTGATATAAGCAATGCTGAAATATCGGAACATCTTTCTGAAACTGAAAAATATTTCTCTGATACCGGTTCACTTTTTACATGTGAACAGCTTGAGGAGGCTATGCAGACCGTAATGGATTCATATGCTGGCGGAATAAAAACAAATTACCGTTTTAATGAGAAACAGCTTGACCTTGCAGATGAAAAAATATCAAAGCTTGAAAAACTTGCCGGAAATCTTCACGCTGATGACTGTCATGAGCTTATGTTCATATATGAACTGAAAGAACGTCTGACGGTGTGTCATAGTCTTATTGCACATCTTAAGGCAAGAAAGGAAACCCGTTGGCATAGCTTTGCAGAAAATCTTGACTATCCCGAAAAGGATAATATAAATTTTAAATGCTATATAAATTCAAGACTTGAAAACGGTTCAGTAAAAATTATAAAGCGTGAGCTTGTAAAGGAGAATCAGATTTATGAGCATAGCAATTGACAGAAATAAATGTGTAGGCTGTGGAAAATGTTCAGAAGTATGCCCCGGCAGTCTTATAAAGCTTGACGGAAAAAAGGCATACATAAAATATCCCAAAGATTGCTGGGGCTGTACTTCCTGTATAAAGGAATGTCCCGTTAATGCCGTGAAATTCTTTCTCGGAGCTGATACAGGCGGTATGGGAAGCCTTGTCCATACCGAGAAAAAAGGCGATATCCTTAACTGGATTATCGAACATTATGACGGCAGAGTTACAGAAATACAAATCAACAGCAAAGAATCAAATAAATACTAAGGAGTGAAATATAAATGAGCGAATACTCACATCTCGATGAGCTGGAGGCAGAGGCTATATATATAATAAGAGAGGTTGCCTCGGAATGTGAAAAACCTGTTATGCTTTATTCAATAGGAAAGGACAGTTCGGTAATGCTTCACCTTGCTATGAAAGCATTTTATCCCGAAAAACCACCGTTTCCGTTTCTTCATATCGATACGACATGGAAATTCAAAGATATGATAAAATTCCGTGACGATACAGCGAAAAAACTCGGAATAGAAATGCTTGTATATACAAACGAGGACGGTATAAAACAGGGAATAAATCCGTTTGATTCCGGCTCTGCATATACTGATATTATGAAAACACAGGCATTAAAACAGGCTCTCTCGAAATACGGTTTTACAGCTGCTTTCGGAGGCGGAAGGCGTGATGAGGAAAAATCACGTGCAAAAGAAAGAATATTCTCTTTCCGAAATGAGGCTCAGGCCTGGAATCCCAAAAATCAGCGTCCCGAAATGTGGAAACTTTACAATGCTAAAATCCACAAGGGCGAAAGTATAAGAGTTTTCCCTCTTTCAAACTGGACTGAAAAAGACATATGGCAGTATATCAAGCGTGAAAATATAGATATAGTACCGCTTTACTTTGCGGACAAGCGTCCTGTTGTTGAACGTGACGGAAATATTATTATGGTTGATGATGAAAGATTCCCGTTAAGAGATGGAGAAGTTCCGGAATACAAGTCAGTACGTTTCAGAACTCTGGGCTGTTATCCTCTTACGGGCGGAATTGAATCCACCGCAAAAACTCTTAACGAAATTATTGATGAAACATTAAGTGCAGTATCTTCAGAGCGTACGACACGTGTCATTGACAGCGAATCAGCCGGAAGTATGGAAAGAAGAAAGAGAGAAGGTTATTTCTGATGAAAGGTTTACTTAAATTTATTACATGCGGAAGCGTAGATGACGGAAAGTCAACGCTTATCGGACATATTCTTTATGATTCAAAACTGCTTTATGCCGACCAGAAAAAAGCTCTTGAGCTTGACAGCAAAGTCGGAAGCAGAAACGGAAAAATTGACTATTCATTACTGCTTGACGGTCTTATGGCAGAACGTGAACAGGGTATCACAATAGACGTTGCATACCGTTATTTTACCACAGATAACAGAAGTTTTATCGTAGCTGATACCCCCGGACACGAAGAATATACAAGAAATATGGCAGTCGGAGCATCATTTGCCGACCTTGCAGTAATTCTCGTTGACGCATCTCAGGGAGTTCTCGTGCAGACAAGACGCCATGCAAGAATATGCAGTCTTATGGGAATAAAATATTTTGTATTTGCAGTAAATAAAATGGATTTGGTAGGATACAGCGAAGAACGTTTCAGAGAAATTGAAAAGCAGATTTCTGAACTTGAATCCGAGCTTCCTCTCGGAAATGTGAAAATAATTCCTCTTTCTGCAACAGAAGGAGATAATGTTACTGTAAAGTCTGAAAATATTCCATGGTATTTGGGAGAGCCTCTCCTTGAATATCTTGAAAATGTTGATATAAGCTCCGATGACAAAGAGCAGGGATTTTATATGCCTGTACAGAGGGTATGCCGTCCCGACCATACATTCAGAGGATTTCAGGGACAGATTGAATCGGGCAGTATAAGCGTAGGCGATGAAATTATTGCACTTCCGAGCAATGAAAAAGCTCATGTAAAAAGCATACTTGTAACTGACAGAAATTCAGATACAGCTTATAAAGGTCAGCCTGTTACAATTTCCCTTGATAAAGAAGTAGATGTATCAAGAGGCTGTGTTCTTGTAAAAGATAACAATATTGCAGTATATAAAAAGCTTACTGTTTCGCTTTTATGGACAGACGATGAACCTCTTGTTGCCGGAAAGGACTATCTTGTAAAGCTCGGAACTAAAACAATATCCGGAATAGTTACAAATATTGAATATGCAGTTGATGTAAATACCGGAGAGCATATAAAAGCAGACAGTCTTTCAAAAAACGGCATTGCATTATGTGATATAAAGCTTGCGGAGGGAATTGTTGCAGATTTATTTTCATCGCATAAGACACTTGGTGAACTTATACTCATTGACCGTGTAACAAATATGACATCAGCCTGCGGAGTTGTTGAGAAAACAGACGAAAAGGCTGAATCAAGTGAAAGAGCATCTTTCAGAAACGGTGATATTACCGCAAGAGGAGATATTTTTGAAGAATTTTTCTATGATGCCTCAAGCCTTAATGTACTCAAATATCAGCCTGTTCATAAAACATATACAACAGGAGAAGAAATTCCGGTTTCCGGTGAGAGTTACAGCTATCCCGAAAGCTTTGATATACTTGTATTAAGAGATAAAACAGCCGTAAAAATCCGAAACAGGAAAATTGCTGAAATAATTCCTTTCAGTGAATACAAATACAGCGGATTCCCTCTCATAAACGGCAGAGGATTTGAAATAAAAGTATCATCAGATTCAGAATTAAGAGATTTTCTTTCTGAATATAATCCCGACAATGCGGAATATTTCAGAAAGTGGTTTAAATTTGATACCTACCGCAAGGTTGTTTTTCCAAAGTAATTTTTTTATAACTGCAACAGCTGTCTTTAACGACGGCTGTTTTTTTATATTCAGTAATAACTTAACGTTTAACATTGAAATAACATAAAACTTACTTATTTTTGGTAGATAGTAAACTCCGGAATATGATAAAATGAGTTTTGACAGAACAAACACAAAATAAATTCATATAGCCTGGAGGTAACTATGGCAGGAAAATTCAAAAAGTGTCTGGCAGGAGTACTGGCTTTAATGCTTAGTGCATCGACAGCAAATTTAAGTATACTGTATGTTTCCGCAACTGATTTCATAGAAGAACTTAATGCGGAAATAGGTAGCGGTGACATCAATAAAGATGGCTATGTCAATTCTGATGATGTCGGAATGATAAAGGAACTTATTGGAAGCACAGCCAGAAGTATATCTTCATCAGAATACAGTTTATATGATGTTTACAAAGATGATACTATTGATGTGAGAGACCTTATGGCAGTAAAACAGCTTGCCGACGGTAAAATTCCTGAAAAGCCGGAAAACGAAAGTTCCGGAAAAACGGTAAAGCTTGAAGTTACAGATGCAGACTGCTGTCCGGGAGAACAGGTAACTGTTGACATTAATATTATTGACTGGAATCAGGATATAAATGCAGTCGAGCTGTATATTGACTTTGACAGCAGTCTTTCGCTTGCAGATATTTCCTGTAAAGGTGACTATCAGTATGCCATAGAGGAAAATGAACTGAAAATATTTGGATTAAGTACGCTGAAAGACGTATACCGTGGAACTGTTGCAACACTTACCTTTGACGTACCGGATACTGCATATGGAGATTATGATGTAAAGGTAAAAGAATGTTCATTCTATAATGAAAACTTTCAGAAATTTTCTCCGACAACTGAAGTAGGACTTATATCTGCTGATGTTACTGAAAGACCTCTTTATCTTGCACCGTCATATGTAAACAGCAGTTCGCTGAGACTTTCATGGAGTATGCCATATTGCAGTGGTGCTTTGGAAGGTTATATTGTATACCGTGACGGTGTGGAGATTGCAAGAACTTCTGAAAACTTGTACTATGATGAAAATCTGGAGAACGGTAAAAAATATACTTATGCAGTTCAGGCGTACGGAGATGACAATTATCTTTCTGCAAAGTCAAAGGCAATAACATCAATGCCACAGAATCCTTCAATCAGTGCAATAACATTTCCGGATAATGCTTCTGTAATCGGAGGCAAAAACACTTATGTAAAGTGTTCTCTTGAAAAAACTGTTGATGCATCAGAATATTCACTTTCATATATTGATTTGCAGGGTGAAAAACAGACGATTTTTACCGGAAATAATCTGGCTTTTTCAACAGTAGATATTAAATGGAATATAAAAGATATTCCGAGCGGAGATTATGATATAACTTTCTCGGTTACTGACAGAGACGGTGAAACAACAGAAAAAACTGTACCTGTAACAATTGATACTACTCCGCCTGAGCCGATTTTTGGTTTTGAGATTTTTGAGGGTGAGGAGCAAATACAGCTTACATGGGGAGTTGCCACGGAGGCAAAAGTAACCGGATATAATATTTACCGCAGAACCGAATCAAGCAATTATACTCTTTTAGCTTATGTTGACGGAAGAGAAACCCTTGAGTATATAGATAATAATCTTAATGAGGGCGATATTTATTTCTATATGATGTGTGCCGTTGACAAGTTCGGTCAGGAGGGAATATACAGTGAGGAAAAAAGTTCTGCCGTCAAGGGAGATGAAACTCCGCCGGATATAACGCTTTTTCTTCCGGAAAGCGGTGACGTCCTGAATCATTATGTAACCATTTCTCTCAAGGCAGACGATAATATCGGCGTTGCTTCAATTAAGGCATTAATTTCTGCCGATGATGGTAAAACGTGGGAAGAATTATTCAAAGGAAAAGGTTCTTCCGTAAATTTCAGATTTGATACAACAGCTTATACCAATGATAAAATAAAAATAAAAGCTGTGGCATATGACTATGCCGGAAATGAAAGCAATGCACTTGTTCATATTTATGCTGTTGATAATACAGGGCCGGCAAAAGTCGAAGAAATTCAGTCAGTAGCTGTAACCGGTGTAACAGCTACAATAAGCTGGAAAGATGTTCCCGATGATGATTTCAGCTATTTTATGGTTAAGTACAAAGAAACAGCAGATGATGATTCCAGTATAAAAACCGTAAATGTTTCAGAAACGCTTGGTGTAAATCTTACCGGACTTACTCCTGATACTGAATATACAGTTAGCGTTGTTGCTGTGGATATATATGGAAATGCAGGTGAATATTCAGAACCTTTTGTATTTACAACAGCATCTGATATAACAGCTCCGGCAATTATTTCAATAAAACCGTCTCCGGCATATTTCAATTCTGTTATACCGCTTTCAGTAACTGCAAAAGATGATTTCTTTACAGATTCAGTTACAATTCAGACATCGCTGTCATGTGAAGCTGATGCCGAATGGAAAGATATTGCAGTTATTAATAATTCAGATACAAGTGCTGAATTTACAGCCTCATACAATCTTGACCTTACATCTTACAGTGACGGAAAAATTTATATACGTGCTTTTGCGAAAGACAATGCAGGAAACGTTGGAGAAACTTCTGCGGTATATGAATATATTATAGACAAAACACCGCCGGAAGCTCCGACAGAATTTAATGTTTCTTCAGATGCAAGCTCAATTCTTTTAAAATGGCAGGCTTATGAAAATAATATAGATTCAGCATCATTTTCTTTGTACAGAAGTGATGAGGAAAACGGAGATTATATAAAAATACTGGATAAAACAACTCTCCTGAACTATTATGACAGAACCGCAGAACCGGAAAAAAAGTATTTTTATAAGCTTACAGCAACAGATACTGCCGGAAATGAAAGTGATATGTCAAAGCCGGTATCCGCAATTCTGGCAGAGGATACCGAAGCTCCTGAAATTATCAGTGTTTCTCCTTCTGACGGAGGTATGATAAGCAAAGTTTACAAAAACATTTCAGTACTTGCAAGTGATAATGTAAAGCTTAGTTCAGTAACAATGGAATACCGCCTTTCTGAAAGTGAAAAATATAAAGTATTCTCAAAAACTGAGGGAATCGGTGAATATTATACTGTGGCTGAGGGAAATTTACCAGTAACTGCATTAAGCGGAGAAAGTATTCAGCTCAGAATAAGTGCAGTCGATGAAGCAGGAAATTCATCTGAACCTAAAGAACTGACATATAAAGTCAACAATCTTACAACGACTATTACTGAAATAAAGGCAGAACAGCTTGAAGAATATATTTCCGTAAAATGGAGTGCAGAAGAAAATGATTATTCAACAGGCTATTATCTTTATAAAAAGGTAAATACAGGCGACTGGCAGAGAATAGGTTCAGTTCCGGCACATACTGCCGGAGAGGACGGTTATAGTTTCACTGATTATGAAACGACCACAGCGGGAACTGTAATATACAAATTAGAAGCATACAGTTCAAATGGCCTTAAAACCGAAAAGCAAAGCAATGCAATTCAGATTTATACGAATCCGAAAGTATCTCTTGATTTTGAAAATGTACAGGGTCAGGGTGTTGAATATATATTTGATGCAACAGGCTGTTCGGATTATTATGGTATAACAAATATAACAATTGATTTCGGAGACGGTACAACTCAGAACAGTACTTCATCAGCTGATGCGAAGTTTGTGCATAAATATACGGAAACCGGTCAATATAATATAAAACTTACATGCCAGAATGAACAGGGACTTACAAGTATTATTGAGGATACCATAGATGTTATAGCACGTGAGCTTATAGGTGAAGCAACAATTAATGTCAGAACAACCGACGGAAAATCCGCATCGGGAATAACAGTATATCTTGACCTCGGAGAGGAAAATCAGAAAAAGATAAAAACTGACAATGCCGGAAGAGCAAAATTTAAAGTTGTAGCAGGAATACATAAAATCGGTGTTTATGGTGAAGGTTTTCTTCCTTGCGAAAAGGACTGCACTATTCTTGCAGGAAATAATAACATATTTGATTTTACAGTTGTAAAAGAAGATATTGTTACTGCGGATTTCACTGCTAAGAGAATGACTCTTGATGAGATTAAAGAAGCAGGAATTGATATAACTGCACCGGAAAATCAGCATATATCAAAGGTTGAAGTTAATGTTGAATACAGGACAGATGATACACTTTCAGCAAACCTTTCTTATTACATTAACGGCAACGGAGGAGTTGTCGGCGGAGGCTCATGGTACTGGAGCGGTGGATTAGGAAACAGCTGGGGCGGAAACGGCGGTGGCGGAACAGGCTATCGTAGCAAACCGGTATATGTAAAAGTAGACCCTGAAACAAATGAAGTTGATACGGCAATAATTCTGACAGTTCCGGTAACAGCAAGCTGGCTGAAAGAATTTTTCAATGTTAAACTTACAATATATAATAATGCTGATAAACAGTTTACAATTTCAAATAATACAGTAAATCTCAATTGTCCTGAAGGTCTGACCGTAATGGATACGGCAGTAAGTGAATCGTCAAATGTAAAATTCGGAACTCTTGAGGGTCAGTCATCTAAGGAAATAAACTGGATTCTCAGAGGAGATGAGGAAGGTTCATATACAGTAAGTGCTGATTACTATGGCGTTCTCGACAGATTCAACGAAACGATTAATGAAACTTTTACGGCTGAAGAACCGATTACTGTTTATGGACAGACAGCTGTATCAGTTAATGTTAATGTTCCGTCATCAATGTATTATAATCAGTTTCAGTTTGAAGTTTCAATGACAAATACTTCTCCGGCAGATGTATACGGAACTTCCGTTGATGTCGGAAGCGTTATTTCAAGTGCTTTCGGAGCAAAGGGCGGAGGAGTTCCTCAGATTTATCAGCAGAGAATTATGAAGGACGGCAAGTGTGTAAAAATTCTTAATGCCAGTGATTCCCTTGATGTACTTGAATCCGGATATACATACAGCGTTATTTACAGAGTTCCGGATTTGTTTAAATCTGATGACGATGAATCTGATTATATGTTTTCAAAGCTTGATGTTATAAAATCTTCTGTCAAAGCTATGGAGGGTTCAAAAATCCCTGTCAGTCTGAATGTTGTATCGCCTCTTGATATGATTGTAATTGATGAACTTCCGGAAGGAGGCGGAACAGGCAACGGCAGTTCTTCTGCCGGCGACGGAACAGGTAACAGCGGTAACGGAACATCATCTTCCGGAGACAATACTTCTGATGATAAACCTGCTGAACAGGTAGGGGATATTCCGGATTGGGCTGACGGTAAATTTAAACCTGAATATCTTCCGACAGAAATTACTTTTGGAAATGATGCAAAAATCAAGATTGACGGTGATGAAGACAATATTTTTAACGGAATGGAACTTAGCATAAAAAATCTTATGCTGAATTTCGGCAGTTATGAAATTACACCTGACGGACATATATTTATGTATTGCAATATGGGTGCAGTAACCAAAAAAGATGGCAATTCATTTGTACTTGATGATACAACGGCAGATAAAATAAAAAAACTGCGTGAAGAGATTAACAAATTTAGTGGTAAAAAAGAGCTGAGCGGTGACCAGGGTAAAGCATCAGAAAAGAAAAATAAAGAGAAAAAAGGCTCCCTGGGAGTAAGCTTTGAGGCTAAAGCATATATGCACGCATATGTAGGTTCGCTCAAAGATTTGGATTTGTCAAAACTTAAATGGGACGGATACCTTGGAATAAGTGCAACGGCAAAAGCAAAAGTTGGCACTCAGCTTGTTATTGGCGCAATACCATTCTGGGTTGAATTCGGAGCAGAAGGTACAGTTGGTGCATCAGCAAATGTAAGCATCAGATATCCTGATGAAATAGAGGGAAAGCTTGACCTTTCTCTTGCAATGAAGTTGTTTGTCTACTGTGCGGTTGGTACAAAATTGTTTTCAGCCGGAATTTATGGTGACGGAACAATAAAAACAAGTGTTCATCTTATACCTAAGGAGGATTTTGGCTTTGATAAAGTTACCGGAAAAATTTCAATAGCAGCCAAAGTTGTGGCGGGACCGTTCGAACTGAAATCTCCGTCGATAACCATTAAAGAGACTACTATATATGACCCCGATAAAAATAATATCCAGAGCAACAACATTGAAAACAAACAGTCTTCGCTTATCAGCATGTACAGTCAGATATATGACACATCAAATTATACTGCAATTCAGCGTACATATATGGATTCTCAGCCCCTGAAGTCAGATTCAGAAAGTGACGACATTGGTATAATGAAATTGAATACACTTGTTGATAACAGCAATTACAATACTTCGCAGAATGTTGTATCAAATGGAACAGATACTGTTATGGTATTCCTTGCAGATGATAAAGCAAGAAATACATATAATGCATCATGTTTAATGTACAGTCTTTACGATTCTGAAAAAGAAGTCTGGAGCGAGCCTGTACAGGTTGACAGCAATAATACATTTGACAGTTCGCCTAATCTTTATACTGACGGAACTGATATTTATCTTGTTTATCAGGATACAGCAAAAGCTTTTGCAGATGATGATGAAATAACTTTAGATGACTGGACAGCCGTGCAGAATATTGCAGTATCGAAATTCAATCATGAAAAAGGAGCATTTGAAGAACCTGTACTTCTTACGGCAGACAATAATATTTATGACAGTCAGCCTGTTATTTCTTCCGCAAATGGAAAAATATCAGCTGTATGGGTTTCAAATACAGATACTAATGTATTCGGAATGAATAATACAAACAGCATAATGTATTCTTCGCTTGAAGAAAACGGCTGGAGTAATCCTGTTGCATTAACTGAAAATCTTTCAGCAGTAACTGAACTGAGTTCCGGAGAATTTAACGGTAAATTCTTTGTGGCTTTTACAGAAGATACAGACAACGATTTTACTACCGAAGACGGAAAACGTTTATGTGCTGTTGATATGAACAAAAAAGTTTATTTAGTCAGGGAAGGCGACATTTCAGGAATAAAATTCCGTATTTTGCCGGAAGACGGTAAAGAGTATTTATTCTTTTATCAGGACGGTGAAATACTTTATACTGAAAATCTTACTGTCTGCAACAGTCTGACAGATTTTACACCGGACGGTATAACATCGGAATTTGAATTGATTGGTGACAAGCTTTTATGGATAGAAGCCGATTCTGAAAATTCATCAAATATTTATGGCTGTAAGTATGATTCGGAAAGCGGTAAATGGGGCAATCCGATAGCATATTCAAATCAGGATAAATATATTGAAAATCCTGCTGTTGCAAATTGTAACGGAACAATTATAATGCTTGCTAACTGCAACAGTGTTGAAACTCTTGCAGATGAAGATGAAATTTCAACTATAAGCAGTCTTGTATGGGGAAAAGTTACGGATATTGACAATATTATACTTGATGATGTTTATTATGACAGATGTGATTCTGTCAAAGGAGGTAGTTTCCCTTTAACCCTCACAGTGACAAACAGCGGAAATAATACTGTCAGCGGTATTGACGTTGAAATTACAGACAGTAACGGAAACAGTATAATTACTAAATCATTTGACAAGACTATTTTATCAGGTGAAACTATTGAAATTGAAACTTTGATTGAAACAGATGAAAATTTCAGTTATGGAATCTATACTGTAAAAGTAAATTCAGATTCTGTCAATGATATGTTTGAATCGGACAATATTGCTGAAATTGATATGAGTTTTACTGATATGGCACTTTCTGCAGAAAAATCATCAGACGGAATATTAAATATTTCAGTTTATAACTGCGGAACAGTTGATTCCGCCGGAACACTTGCAGTTAAAGACAGTAACGGAAATATAATTCTTTCAGAAAAGATTGATAAAGTAGCTAAGGGAGAAACTCTGAACAAGACAATCAATATCAGGGATTTGAAAAATATGTCATGCGGAGAAATTACGGTTGAATTGTTGAATGATGATGATTATTATGAAACAGATAACAGTGCTGTAATTGTTATAACTGCCGAAGACAGCTATATTCTGGGTGATGTAAATTCCGACGGAAGAATTGATTCAATTGATGCATCAATGGTACTTGCTGATTATAGTGCAAGGTCATCAAATTCAGAACCTGTTCTTACAGATGAACAGAGAAAAACAGCTGATGTAAACTATGATAACTGTATAGATTCAGCTGATGCGTCAGCAATATTAAAATATTATGCAGAAATTTCATCGGGCAAAGTTCCAAGCTTTGATTGATACAGGGAGAGTATGATTATGAGAAAAATAAATAAAAAACTGCTTTCAGCAGTATTAAGCGTATCCGTAACAGCTACTTCCGTTCTTATGAATTACAGGGAAGTAATCGCCGAGGATAAAGAAATTTCAGTAAAACTTCCAGATGAAGTTATTGCATATTCCGAAATTACAGAATCCTCCGAATCTGCTGAAACAACAGAAGAAAATCTGATACCTTTCAATTATACTATTGATGAAGCCGGAGCAGTTATTACCGGATATACAGGAACAGATACAGATGTTATAATTCCCGATAAAATTGAAGATGTTCCGGTTATTGCTGTCGGTGACAACGCATTCTATAATCAGAAAACAATAACCACAGTTAAAATTCCTGAAACCGTAACATCAATAGGATACAGGGCTTTTCGTGACTGTAACAAGCTTAAGGAGATAACTATTCCTGATTCAGTTACAAGTATCGGTGATGAATCATTCTGTTCCTGCAGTTCTCTGATTACAGTCAATATGTCAGCTAACCTTGTTACAATTGGAAAAAGTGCATTTTATGAGTGTGCGTCAATTCTTGGAATAGAACTTCCGGAAACTACTGAAAGCATTGGTGCAACCTGCTTTTATAACTGCGATTCACTTACACGCATTATTCTGCCTGATAATATATTGATTGGAGATTCAGCATTCCAGTATTGTGATGCACTGGAATATCTGAGCCTGCCGGAAAATGTTATTTTAGGTGCATCAGCTTTTTCAAATTGTGTAAATCTGAATAAAGTAATATTTGACGGAGAAACAGCCGTTCTCGGAGAGCGTTCATTCAGAGACTGTACAAATTTACAGTATGTTGTATTTCCGGAAAAACTGACAGGCATTGCAGAGCAGTGTTTTTATAACTGCAATAAAATATCGTCAATTTCGATTCCCTCAACCGTAAAGAATATCGGAAACAGTGCATTTGATTTTTGTAAATCATTGAAATCAATTCAGCTTCCTGACGGTGTTTCTCTTGGAGCGTGGACATTTTCGAGTTGCACACAGCTTTCATCGGTTATTTTTGAAGGAAGATGTGAATCAATCGGAGAAGGTTGCTTTTACGGTTCAGCCTTGACAGAAATTACCATACCGGAAGGTGTAAAGTCACTTGGAAATAAGTGTTTTGCGGAAAATCACAGTCTTTCTGAAGTAAATTTTGAATGTGACCTTGAAACTGTCGGATACCGTTCATTTTTCCGTTGCTATGCATTAAAGAGCATTACTCTGCCGGATACTGTTACAAGCGTTAATTCGCAGGTGTTTTTTGAATGTACAAGTATGACATCGGCATATATTCCCGACAGCGTAACCGAAATAGGCGGAGGTTGCTTTGTTTCATGTATTTCCCTTACAGATGTAAAGCTTTCAAGGAATCTGAAATCACTGCCTTTTAATGAATATGGATTTTTTCAGAACTGTCAGTCACTTGCTGAAATAGAACTTCCGGCGGGACTCACTTCAATTGAAAGCAATGCTTTCCGTGACTGTGTGTCACTTGAGAGCGTTAATATTCCGGACGGAATAACAGCTGTTCCCGACTATGCATTTTATAACTGTAAAAAACTTTCCGAAATAAATATGTCTGATAAAATAACAACAATCGGAAATTATGCTTTTGCTTTATGTACATCTCTTACTGAAGCAACACTTCCGGCTGAACTTGAATCAACAGGTGAAAGAATTTTCAGCGGGTGTACGGGAATAACATCAATTACACTTCCTGAAAAACTTACAGTTATAAGTTCAGGAATGCTTTCCGGAATGTCATCGCTGAAAGAGATAATAATTCCGGACGGTGCAACTGAAATTTCATCAGATGCATTCAGAGACTGTACTTCTGTTGAGACGATAAAAATTCCCGAAACTGTTACTGTTATAGGTTCATCAGCATTTTATAACTGTACATCACTGAAAAGCATTACAATTCCGTCAGAAATAACTTCTGTTTCCGACTGGACATTTTATCAGTGTACTTCGCTTTCGGAAATAAATATTCCTGAAAATGTGACATCAATAGGGAACTGGGCATTCGGAGGCTGTACGTCACTTGTTTCCGTTAGCTTAAATGACAGTATCACAGCAATCGGTGAAGGTGCTTTTGCAAGCTGTAAATCATTGACTGAATTTATTATGCCTGATTCCGTAACATCTCTCGGCGGAGCTGTTTTTGAATTTTGCACTATGCTTGAAAACGTAAAAATTTCTGAAAATGTCACATCACTTCCCAACAGATGTTACGGCTGGTATGGCAGTTCACATAACGGAATGTTTGAAGGCTGTACATCTCTTAAAGAGATTGTAATTCCGGATAGTGTAACATCTTTAGGATATGAGTGTTTCAACGGCTGTACGTCACTTGAATCAGTGAAACTGTCAGATAATCTGACTTCGGTTGCAGGCGGTGAATTTTATAATTGCAGTAAACTTTCTTCTGTAATAATTCCGGAATCTTTAAACATTATTTCTTCGGATATGTTTTATGGCTGTACATTGCTTTCTTCAGTGGAGTTTGAAGGCAAATCAGAACTTACGGAACTGAGAGACAGAGCTTTTTATAACTGCACAGCTTTGAAAGAAATAATTATTCCGGATACTCTTACATCAATAGGTTGTGATGCTTTTAATGGCTGTGGTCTTGAAGAAATAGAAATTCCGGATTCTGTCACATCAATGAATTACAGTGCTTTTCTGAATTGCATATCGCTGAAAACTGCAAATATTCCGGCAGGTCTTACATCTCTGAGTGATACGGTATTTCAGGGCTGTACTGCACTTGAGACAGTTAATTTTTCAAAGGATTCAAAACTTTCTTCAATAGGAAAGAGTGTATTTAAAAATTGTTCAGCACTTAAGGAAATAGCAATTCCGGAGGGTGTGACCACGATGGACTATGATGTTTTTATGGGCTGTACTTCACTTGTAAAAGCAGTTATTCCGTCAACAGTAACATTAGTCGGAACGTATATGTTCAGTGGCTGTACAGCTCTGGCAGAAGTCAATCTGTCTGATTCAATAACTGTTCTTCCGGAAGGAATTTTCAACGGCTGTACATCTCTTGAATCAGCAGAACTGCCGGACAGCCTGACAGCTATAAATACACTTGCATTTCAAAACTGCACATCTCTTAAAGAAATAGTTATTCCGTCCAATGTAAAGACAATAGCCGTAAAAGCTTTTTATGGCTGTAATTCAATGCAGAATGCCGTTATTCTGAATAATGTTTCATCTATCGGGGATAATGCATTCGGCTATAATTCAGAAGGACTTCTTCCCGATTTTAAAATTCAGGGATATTACAATTCTATTGCAGAGGATTATGCCGTTTCAAATGAAATTCCGTTTGAACTTTACGGCGAGAGGGATTATTCTGAAATCTGTGTTGGCTATTATATAGACGGAGACGGAATAGTAATTACTGACTGTGACCCTGATGCAGAAGAAATAAATATTCCTGATGAAATTGAGGGATTGCCCGTAATAAAAATTCAGGCATATGCCTTTAAAAATTCATCTGTGAAAAGCATAACAATTCCGGATACTGTTACATCAGTTGAAAAGGGAGCTTTTATTAACTGTGCGTCATTAATATCTGTAAATCTTCCTGATGGAGTAACTTCGATTCCGGAAAGCTGTTTTGAAAACTGCATTTCACTGACTGATGTCAGCCATTCCGATTCTGTGACATCAATCGGTTCAAAAGCATTTTACGGCTGTGTATCACTTGAAGAATTTGAAATTCCGTCAAGTCTTAATTCTCTCGGAACATCGGCATTTTATAACTGTGAATCCCTGAAAGGAATTGACTTTACACCTTTGACAAATGCAATTGATATTCAGGCATATACTTTTTATGAATGTAAATCTCTTGAAACAGCAGTTTTTACATCATATATTAATAATATCGGTGAGTATGCGTTCTATAACTGCGAATCGCTTGAATCTGCAAAGCTTTTCAACGGAAACTGGTATAAAATCGACAGATACGCATTTGCAGGCTGTACAAACCTGACAGAATTTGAATGTAATTTCACAAACGGAATCCTTTATATTTATGACTGTGCATTTCTTGATTGTCCTAACCTTAAAGATGTAGTTCTGGAGAATATCAATTATTACAATTACTATGGAACAGGAAAGCAGTTCGGATATAATACCGTTGTTGATGAAGAGGGAAATATAAGCTATGCCCTGACTGAAGGAATGACGATTCGGGGATATATAAGTTCAGATACTCAGAATTATGCAGTGAATAACGGTATATGCTACTTGCCGACAGGTGGACTTGAATATACTCTTTATGAAGACCACGCTGAAATAACAAACTGGACATATAATAATTACAGCATAACTATACCGTCACAGATAGGAGGACTTGCAGTTACTGTTATAGGTAACGATGCTTTTAAGGGACTTGGCGGTCTTGAGGATATTTACTTTCCCAAAACTTTAAAAGAAATCGGAAGCTGTGCATTTATGAATTCATCAGCAAGAGATATGACTATTCCGGTTTCAGTTGAAAAAATAGGCAGTAATGCATTTTACAATTCAAGATTTGGTGATTGTCTGACGTCACAGTTTGTAATTCTCGGAGACGGGATTTTATATAGTTACAACGGAACGGCTGATGAAGTAACAATTCCCGAAAATGTAAAGAGAATAGGGGAAGATGCATTTGCATATCATTCTGAAATTATATCAATAAGTATTCCGGAATGTGTTTCAGAAGTTTGCGGAGGTGCTTTTTACCGCTGTACATCATTGACGAGAATTGAACTGCCGGATAGTGTTGAGAATATTGATACAGGAGCTTTTACAAGCTGTGATTCGCTTAAAACTGTATTTGTCGGACGTGGCATAAAGAATATTGATGAATTTGCGTTCACTGACTGCAATGAACTTACGGCATTTTATGGATATACTGAAACTTGCACCGAAAAATTTGCTGAAAATAACGGTTATTATTTTGAGGCATTTTCAGAAGAATCTGAAACTATATAAAAAAGCCGTTGCAGTTTATTTTACTTCATCTTTTTAAAGTATTTCTTTAAAAACTTTTCGCAATAAAAAAGCAACCGGGAATATTCCTGGTTGCTTTGAATACTTAGGTCAGTTCAGATTGAAGTTGCCTGAAAAAAATATTTTATTCTGATTCCTGTTTTTTCTTTCTGTCAATAAATTCCATTGAGAGAGGAAGAAGAACGCCTATAATTCCAATAACAATTGCAATGATTCCTGTTGAATTGAACTCAAAATTTGCTCCTTCTGTGATAGTTGTTTCAATCCCGTCAATAACCTGGACAGATGTTGATTCACGTGGAAATATCGCATAAAATGAGCCGAATATAAGTCCGAGAATTACGGCGTAAGTACCTCTCTGCCATTTTTTAAGGCATATTGTTATAAGCTTTGCACATAAAACGATTCCAATAAGAACACCTATTGCAACAGGGATAAGTATAGGAATATTCATTTCATCGACAGCCTGTATTACAGTCTGATAACCACCAAGTATAAGAAGAACAAGGCTTCCGCTAAGTCCCGGCATAATCATAGCTGCCGCTGCGATTACAGATATAATCATAAGATATATGAATGTTGAAGTGTCAAGGTTTGTCCGTACTGTATTGGCACCCATAGATTCACTGACAAGCGATACGCCTATAATAACTGCAACTCCTATTATAAAAGGTATAAGATGTATCGGGGAAAGCTTTTTCTCTTTTGTAGCTTCCTTGTAAATCATCGGCAGACTTCCGAGTACGACCCCCATAAAGAAAAATTGTGTCTGTACATAAAACTGTTCAAAGCATACGGATAATACTTTAGATGAAAGTATAACGCCTATTCCCATACCTATGACAATAGTCAGAAGAAATACAAAGTTTTCTTTCAGCTTTTTTAAATCCAGCGTTACAGCTCCCAGAAGACGGTCAAAAACTTTCATTATAACCATCATAGTGCCTCCGCTTACTCCGGGAATTGCATTTGCAATGCCTATGACTGTTCCCTTTAATACGTTAATAACATGTTCCATTTTAAAGTCCTTTCTTTTTTTAATAATATAAAAATATTATTGCATAAAAAAAGTAAATAGTCAATACTTTCCTGTGTAAAATTCTGGTAAAAATAATTAAAACATTTTTATTTTTATTTCCTATTGACAAATCAGTTTTTGCGTGATATAATATATTTGTTGCTTAAGGATAGCATAAAAATTCCCCTTTGATGTCTGGGTGTGGCGCAGATGGTAGCGCGCTACCTTGGGGTGGTAGAGGCCGTGGGTTCAAGTCCCGTCACTCAGACCATATTTTTTAAGATAATGCGTTGTTTCTGAAATAGGTTACAACGCATTTTTTATTTTGTCTTATAAGGTGTGACACTTGTGCTACACTCTTTTAAGAGCGTTTTAAAACCAAAATTCAATTTTTTTTCCGAGAACTGTTATTCCGTATGTTCCATTATCTGCAGTAACAAACGGTTTATTATCTTTTAAAGCTTTTTCTAATATTTCTATTTCATCATCAACATTATATACACCATCTAAAACTGAATATTCAATTTCTTCTCCGAATCGCTTTTTATATTTCTTTTCAAGTTCTTCAGCTATTTTTAGTTTCCTTTCATACTCTTCATCATTTTCAAAGGGTATGCCGAATATTTCTTCCATTTCTTTATTTGTATACATTTGAAAAAACCTCTCAATCAAATAATTTTAAAAATTCTTTATAAGAATGTTTCTGTTTTCACTTTGAACTCCTTAAAATTCATCATCATGAGGATAAATATCTGGAAGTGCAACTCCCAATTTTAAAGCTTTTTTTATATCAGCCACATATTCGTCATATTCATCTTCGCCATATTCAGCATCTTCACACGCATTTAGACTATGCCCTTGAATTTTTTCATATTCTGAATATAGCTTTTCAAGTTCTTTTGTCATTTTTCCATAATACATAAACTCAACCTCCTAACGATAAGTTTTAGGAATTTTTACTTTATTTGATTTGCGAAAGAATTCATCAAGATTAGATTGTATAGGATATGGTTTAGAAATTCCTGTTTTTTTGTTTATTGAAGTAGGAATATTCCCGTAATAAATTTCATTTGGGTCGTTTTTATTATAAAAAGAAATAATCCAAAGTTCTTTTGTTTCTCTTATTCCATATATACCAGGTTTTTCAAAAAAAGTATTTTTTAGTGCTAATTCACATGCCTTTTCTAAGGTAATCATTTTTTCTTCACTTCCTCAAAACATTTTTTTATTTTATAATTAAATTTGAATGCCAGTACATAATTTCTGTATTTGCGTGCATAAAAATCACCCTTTTAATTTTTTGGTAAAGTTTTCATTAGATTTAGATTTTCCGTTTTTTCTCCATTTTTCAAAACTTTCAATGGCTCTCTGCGGTGCTTTATCAGT
>JAEDMB010000020.1 GCA_016303235.1 Oscillospiraceae bacterium | reverse complement strand
GGAATTCGCCCATGAGTTTCTTTTCACCGGTAGCAGGGTCACGTGTAAATGCAACACCAGTACCTGATTCGTCGTTGAGGTTACCGAATACCATAGGCATTACGTTGACAGCAGTACCCCATGAATAAGGAATATCGTTATCACGTCTGTAAACGTTAGCTCTTGGGTTATCCCATGAACGGAATACAGCTTCGATAGCGAGCTTAAGCTGAGTTACAGGGTCAGACGGGAAATCTTCGCCGAGCTGATTCTTATATTCAGCCTTGAACTGTTCAGCAAGAGTCTTGAGGTCAGAAGCAGTAAGTTCAACGTCATACTGAACGCCCTTTTCTTCCTTCATCTTGTCGATAAGCTGTTCAAAATACTTCTTGCCTACTTCCATAACGACATCAGAGAACATCTGAATGAAACGTCTGTAAGAGTCGTAAACGAAACGCTCAAATTTTGGGTCAGGGTTGCCGGCAATCATAGCTTCAACAACTTCGTCATTAAGACCGAGGTTGAGGATAGTATCCATCATACCGGGCATAGAAGCTCTTGCACCTGAACGAACTGAAACGAGGAGAGGATTCTTGAGGTCGCCGAACTTTTTGCCGTTGATTTCCTCCATTTTCTTAACGCCTTCCATAGCCTGAGCCATGATTTCGTCGTTAATCTTGCGTCCGTCCTCATAGTACTGTGTACAAGCTTCAGTAGTGATAGTGAAGCCCTGCGGAACAGGAAGACCGATACTTGTCATCTCAGCAAGGTTAGCACCCTTACCGCCGAGAAGGTTACGCATAGTCATGTCGCCTTCACTGAACATGTAAACCCATTTGTTTGCCATTGTAAGTTATACCTCCAAAATTAAACTTCTTTCCGAAAGAGCAAAGAAAAAAGAGCTTGCTTTCGGACTTGTAACTATTATAACATATAATTCAGGAAATTACTATACATTTTTTGAGAAAATTTTTTTGATTTTTTTATAGCATTTTATACAAATTTTTCAAAAACTGATAAAATTATGAGCAAAGCTATTGCAATTAAATATAAAATTTGTAATAATAATATTGAGTACGGTTAAAGTACGCTTAAAAAATTTCGGGAGGATTTTAATTAATGAAAAATTTTGACAATTGCGTTATACTTGCAGGCGGTCAGGGAAAGAGAATGAAGTCTGATATGCCTAAGCCTATGTTCAAGGTTCTGGGAGAGCCTATGCTTGAATGGGTAATTTCAGCAAGCGAAAATGCAGGTATTAATAATATATGTATAGTAAAGGGATTTAAGGGAGAAATTATTGATGAATATCTTGCCGGACGTTATGAAACTGTTATGCAGTCCGAACGTCTCGGAACAGGTCATGCCGTAATGCAGGCTGTACCTTTCCTTGAAAAAAATCCGGACGGCAATACTCTTGTACTCTGCGGTGATGCTCCTTTTATAGACAGCGATACTATTAAGGAATCCCTTGAACTCCACAATAAACAGGGAAATTCCGTAACAGTTATTACTGCCGAACTTGAAAATCCTTTCGGATACGGCAGAATTTTAAGAACTGAAAACGGCATCAGCGGTATTGTTGAACAGAAAGATGCTGACGAAAATCAGAAAAATATCAGGGAAGTAAATTCCGGTGCGTACTGGTTCAGAACTGCCGACCTTATGGAATTTCTCAAAAAGCTTACAAACAACAATTCACAGAATGAATACTATCTCACCGATACAGTGGGAATTGCAGTAAGTTCCGGAAAAAAAGCAGGTGCTTACAAGTCATCAAATCCCGATGTGATACTCGGTGCTAATGACCGCAAGGGACTCCTTGAACTCAATACAAAGGCAAGAATGAACGTTATTGAAAAACATCTTGAAAACGGTGTTGAATTTACTTGTCTTGACGGTATAACTATTGAAAGAAGCGTTAAAATCGGAACAGGTACAGAAATCCTTGCGGGAACAGTTCTCAGAGGAAATACTGTTATAGGCGAAAACTGTACAATAGGCCCTAACTGCGTTATTGAGGATTGTATTATCGGCGATGAAGTAAAATTAAATTACGTTCAGGCATTCAAGTCCGAAATAGAAAAAGGCGTTAAAATAGGCCCTTGGGTTCACATAAGACCCGGAAGCCTTATAAAAAGCGGTGTTAAAATCGGTGACTTTGTTGAAATCAAAAATTCAACTATCGGTGAAAAGACTGCTGTTGCACATCTTACATATGTGGGTGACAGTGATGTCGGAAAGAAAGTTAATTTCGGCTGTGGCACTGTTACAGTAAACTATGACGGAATAGTCAAGAGCAGATGCGTTATAGGCGATAACTGCTTTATCGGCTGTAATACAAATCTTATTGCTCCTGTCAAGCTCGGAAAGGGTGTTTATACTGCTGCCGGCACTACTATTACAAGAGACGTTCCGGATTATGCCCTTGCAATTGACAGAGGCGTTATGAAAGTCAATGAGGGATACAGCCTCAGAAAACTTAAAGGAAAACTTTAATTTCCGCTTGATTATGGAGTTTAATAATGAGGGATAAAATTTTTGCTTTTCTTGATTTTGAATTTAACTGCCCTGAACAGAAAGGATTAAACAAAAGGGAAATTATATCAATGGGGGCTGTTTTCAGATATTCTGACGGCAGTCCTCTGACATCTTTTTACAGTCTGGTCAGACCCTCAAGAATTTCGAGAATTTCAGCAAGAACAAAAAATCTTACAGGAATTACTCAGAGTCAGATAAATAAAAGTCCGAATTTTGATATAGTGTCTGAAAAGTTTCTTCATCTTGTTGACTGCTTTTCTCCTGCTGAATATTTTGTATGGGGAAGTTCTGACAAAATCGAAGTTCAGAAATCAGTCAGATATTCGCATGCTGATAAAAGAATGAATACTATTTCCGGAAAATTCCATGACCTTCAGATTGATGTTATGAATGAGCTTAAGCTTGCCAATCCTTATAATCTTGAGAGGATAGCAGATATATATGATATTGATTTTGTACATACTTTTTCGGCAATAGCTGATGCGGAATGTCTTGCAGATATATATTTTGCCTATAAGCGTGGACTTTACGATTCGGACAAGCTTGAATCATACAAGAAATTTTATGAATACAGGGAAATTATCGGAAGATACAAGTTCACTGTCAACAATATAAAAAATGCTGAAGAAAAGCTTATAAGACTTAATCAGGCTCTTGCAGAAACGGAAAGTGATTCCGAAAAGTACGATGAACTGATTATTAAAGTAAAAGAAACATTGCAGTATATATCAGAACAGCGGATTGTTGCTGATATTCTTAAGCCCAAGGCTGAAGAAGGAAAAAAGTTTCTTGATGAAAATCAGAATATTATTTAAAAAAATCGGGCGGAAAAATTATATTTTTTTCCGCACCGGACTGTCGAAAAAGTTCAGCGAAAGCTGGACTTTTTTTGATATTTTATGTTATAAGATTCTATAATCAGTCTTTATATTCGGAATCTATTCCGAGAAATTCCTCAAGCGTAAGACCGCTGTTATAAACTTCAGTAGCTTTTTCTACTCCGAGATATCTTATATGCCATGGTTCGTATTTATAGCCTGTTATATTCTCCTTGCCCTTAGGGTATCTTATAATAAATCCGTATTCATGAGCATGACATGCAAGCCATTCCGCCTCGGGAGTACCTGCAAAGGAATCATCTATGCTGTTTACATCAATTGCAAGACCGGTCTGATGTTCGGAATGTCCAGGGCGGGCTGAAAAAGTATCAGCTGATGCCTGACCGTAATTGCTGACATAATTATTATAGATTCTGTTCTGAGTTTCATATGAACGGAATCCTGATGAAAGATATATATTGAGTCCTTCTTCTGCAGCTGCATTGGAAAGGGTATAAAATGCAGATTCGGTTTCGGAATCAAGACCTGGATTGTAGTCTTCGGGCAGAGCATACGTTTTATTTGCAATAAGTATTCCGTCAATATATGTAGGCTCATCAGCTTGCGGAGCAGTTGTGCTTTCCTCTGGAACTGTAATTTCAGGTTCAGAAGGAACAACAACGTTTTCAACAGTTGCTGTTACGTTGGTATATGATTCCGTATTACTTACAGTTGTAATATTTACCTGACTGTTGTCAACAGTATTTGCTGACGTATGTGCCGGAACATTATCCGAATAGTTATGAATTATCGGAGAAGTTGCAGGCGGAACAGTAACATTCTGAGAAATATTATTTTTCGGTGCAGTAGTCTGAACAGATGATACAGCTGTTGTTTCAGTGACAGTATGAGAAGATATTACAGAAGATAATACCGGCAATTCAGTTGTATTTGTGAAAATTGTTTTTGTAACAGTTTCAGCAACATCAGAAGATAAAGCAGTTGTTACTGTTTCAGTATTTATCACACTTTCCCCCTTGACAGTATCATCATTATTCTTTCTGGAGAACAATAATAATGTAGCAAAAATAATTATCATAAGAAGAAGTACAATAAAAATGAGATATGCAGTTTTCATATTTAAATTATGATTAGCAGTTTTCTTTTTATGGTCAGGCATTATTTAACAAATCCTTTCTTGATTTTATTTCTTATAATATTTTACCATAAAATATAATAAAGTCAAGTATTTTTTCTGTAAAAATCAAAAAACGGGCAACTTTTTTCAGGTTGCCCGTTCGACTGTTGATTATTCTTTGTATTCGGAATCTATACCGAGAAATTCCTCAAGCGTAAGACCGCTGTTATAAACTTCGGTAGCCTTTTCTACTCCGAGATATCTTATATGCCATGGTTCATATTTATATCCGGTGATACTCTCCTTGCCTTTGGGATATCTTATAATAAATCCGTATTCATGGGCATGACTTGCAAGCCATTCCGACTCGGGAGTACCTGCAAAGGAATCATCTATGCTATTTACATCAATCGCAAGACCTGTCTGATGTTCAGAATATCCGGGACGTGCTGAAAAAGTATCAGCTGATGCCTGACCGTATGAATCAACATAGCTTTCATATATTCTTGCCTGTGTATCATATGAACGGAATCCGGAAGAAAGATATATGTCAAGTCCCTGATTTGCAGCAGCTTCCGAAAGTTTATTGAAAGCGGATTCTGTTTCAGAATCAAGTCCGGGGTTGTAGTCTGCCGGAAGTCCATATGATTTGTTTGCAATAAGTATTCCCTGAATATAAGTAGGTTCAGAGGAATCATTTTTAACGGGGACAGCTGTTGTAGTAATGGTTGTTGTAACAGTCTGTGCAACAGATGAAGAAACAGCAGATACCGGCTGTGATGCGGGAACTAATCCGTTTTCGTCCATAACATTGACTTTTACCTGTGCATAGACTTCGGGATTATTTACAGATGTTACTGTTACATAGCATACACCGGCTTTTAATGCCGTAATATTTCCGAGATAGTCAACAGTAGCTATTGATTCATCGGAGGATTCCCATTTTTCTGTTAAGTCGGCTGTATCAGGAAGCATAGTTACATAGGGCATTGTTGTATCTCCGATATTCAGTTCGCATGTATAGAAAGTAAGTTCTATTGACTGAACTCTGTTTTCATCATCTTCGGAAGTTGTAACAGCACTTGTCTGTGAACCGGTAACAGATTCCATAATAGTTCCTGTCTGTACAGGAGTGGTCTGGGTGATAGGATTCTGAACGTCAGAAGAAGTGCTTGTGATAGTTGATGTACGGATATTCTCTGAATCTCCCTTTGCATCTTCATCACCGCCTGAACATGCTGAAAAAACTGCATAAATAATTATAATAACAAGAAGTATGATGATTGCAAGAGCAGTCATTCTTCTTCTTCTGAGGGTTTGCTGAGTCACCCTCTTTTTTTTCTGAGGCATATTTAACAAATCCTTTCTGAAAAAATATTCTTAGAATATTATAGCACAAAAGTTTATAAATGTCACGCATTTTGAAAACTTTATTGAATTTTTGTATAATATGCCGATATACGGTTAAAATTTTGGAGAGAGAAGAATTATTTTTACATACAAAATTACTGCATGGTTATTATGAATTTTATATATTTTCCCTGAGAGTTTTCAATATTAAGTTTAAATTTATGATAATCTATTATTGACTTTGCGATAGCAAGACCGAGACCGTATCCTCCGGTACTTCTGGAGCGTGAATCATCACTTCTGTAAAATCTTTCAAAGATTTTATCTTTTTCGTCATCACGTATTCCCGAACCTGTATTATATACGGAAAAAATTTTTTTGTCTCCCGATTTTTTCAATGAAACTTTAATCTGACCGTTTTCGTCGGAATGTTTTATAGCATTGTCAATAAATATCGCAAAAAGCTGTTTGCAGTGGCGTTCACTTGCAGTAAGCATAATATTTTCCTCAACATCAACATCAAATTTTTTATGGGCTTCAAAAGCCTGACACTCAAAAGGCAGAGCAGTATTTAAAACAGCCTGACTCAGATTAAATTCGGAAAATGTCATATCAGCGGAATTATTTTCAAGTCTTGTGAGATTTAAAAGGTCATTGACAAGCAGACTCATTCTGTAAGCCTGTGACTGTATATAATTCAGCCACTTGTTGTCACCTATTTCGCCTGCAAGAACATCAGCATTAGCAGATATAATTGTAAGAGGGGTCTTAAGCTCATGGCTTGCATCGGATATAAACTGTTTCTGTTTTTCAAAGGCTTTCTGAACCGGTTCAATGCTTTTGCGTGAAAGGAATATAACAAGTATTGAAAGAAGCACAAAGCTGACAGTACCTATAAGAACTGTGGTTTTTATAAGTCTGTTAAGCATATCTATTTCAGCACTTTTATCAGTAAATACAAGAGCCGTGCCGTTTGGTTTCTGAGATATGCAGAACTGAAATGATTCAATCATACCCGAAACAGCACCGTCATCAAGAATAGAATCTATATATCTCTGTGCAAGAGAACTTTCAATATCATCATTATTAAATATATCAAGAAATTTTCCGGAACTGTCCGCCATAATTACAAAGTAGTCTATTGAATCTATTGTTTTCGGCGGAATTTCACTTATATGCTTTTTCTGAACATTTGCAACAGATGCAAGAACATAATAATCCTCAAGAATATCATATCCTGAAAAGCTTAAATTTTCTATATCATCATCATAATATTCATCATTATAATTCTGCGGAAAATGCGGATTAAAATTTTCCGGTCTCTGCGGACGAAAATCGTCATCATCATCAGGTTTAAAATCATCAGATTCATCATAATCATCATCGGGTTCATAATCGGGATTATCTTCCCATGGCGGTGAATCAGGATACTGCGGATAATCCGGATACTGCGGGTACTGAGGATAATCGGGATTCTGTGGTCTTGTATAAGGTTCAGCAGGTAAATCGGGCTGTGGTTCGGTTATATTTTCTGATGAATATTCAGTTTCGGGCGGAAAACTGTTTTCGGGTTCAGTATTTTCCGCCTGCGTTTCGGGAGGGGTATCGGGAATATTTTCAGAAGATTCCTCCTGCTGTGATTCTTCTTCTGAACTTTCAGCGGGAACTGTTGTCTGAACTTCTGTGCTTGTCTGGGTCTGTGAAGTCTGAATATTCTGTGAAGTCTGTGCAGTAGTAGTTTCGGGGTAAATCTCCCATTTTTCGCCGGTAGGAGGCGGAGGGTCATCAGAATCGGGAACGAACGAAAAAACTGATGTTTTTTCATTGTATTCTATATTTGTGGCTATTTTTTTCAGAACAGTCTGTGACTGCCTCTGCATCATAGACTGCATTATAAGATTGATAGAACCAAGTACAGCAATAAAGATTGCAAGTATTATTGACATTGTAATAACTACAAAGCGGAACTGTACTTTCCGGAACATATACTGTGATTTTTCTTTCATGCTCCCACCTTCTCAAGAGAATAGCCTATGCCTCTGGCTGTCTTTATCTGAATATCAGAACACATTGTTGAAAGCTTTTTTCTTAAAAATGATATATAAACCTCTATATTGTTATATTCAACATCGCTTTCATATCCCCATATTTTTTCTATTATACGTTCTTTTGGAAGTATGCGGTGAGGGTTTGATATGAGAAGCTCCATAATCTGAAATTCTTTAAGGCTTAGCTTTATATCGTTTTCACCGTATGCAATTGAACAGGAATTTTTCATAAGCTTAAGATTTCCGAAAGAAATGCAGTTATCATCAACAAATTCACCTTTGCGACGTGTCGTGGCTCTTATTCTCGCAAGAAGTTCACTTGTATTGAATGGCTTTGTTATGTAGTCATCTGCACCGCCGTCAAGACCGGTTATTTTATCTTCAACTTCGCTTTTAGCAGTAAGCATTATAACAGCAGTTGAAATTTTTTCTTTTCTGAGATTGCTGAGAACTTCAAAACCGTTCATTTTCGGAAGCATTACATCAAGAAGTATGCAGTCATAAACTCCTGTAAGTGCATAATCAAGACCGTCTGCACCATCATAAACCGTATCGACAAAATATTTGTTTCGTTTAAGTATTTCGGAAACAGCATCTGCAAGCTGTACTTCGTCCTCTATTACAAGAATACGCATTAAAATCACCCTTTTTCGCTGTATTTATTATTGTGGAAAAGAAATAATCCTCCTATGATATATTATACATCATACTATTGAAATAATCTTAAATAATATATAAAATTATATTTTTAAATCAGTACAATTTTTGATGAAAAGTTTGTGCAAGCTGTCAAAAATTAATAACATAATGTAAATTTCTATTGACTAAACTGTGAACATATGATAATATTATAATGTAAGTTGAATTTAGGAGGCTTTTTTCTATGATATCAGAATCATATATAACAAAACTTTACTTTAAAAAATATTTTTTAATATTCTTTCCGATTGCCGTTCTGATTTCAACCATTGGTTTAGTTTTATGTTTTACTCTGTTTAAAGGAAATTATCTTCCGTTATTTATTCTGCTCTGCATTGTCTGCATAGCAGTTTCAGTAATAATTCCGCTTTACTTTGCACATGATGATAAGATAAAGGGAAAAAAGGCATCTGATATTTTCTGTGCTGAAGGATTTACATGCAATTTCTGTGATACATACCGTAAAATCTATGTTGACAAAGGAAATCCCTTTCCTCCGCATATTATAATGTGTGCTTCCTATTACGGAAAAATAAGCGAATATAATACCGTAAGAATGCTTTTGAATAAAATTAAAAATCCTAAAAAGCTTGACAGACATTCAAGATTTATTTATTATCTTGAAATGCTCTCAATGTGCGGTAAAACAGGCAACTGGTGTAAAGGTGAGGAAGTCCGTAAAAAGAACATCGGATTTATTCAGAACTATGTCAGAAAAAAGAAAAAAAATCCCGAATTAAGAGTGAATATGAATATTGCACTTGCTCTTGTTGATTCTGCACATGGTCACTATGGAGATGCTTTTACGCTTCTTAATTTTGGATACAAGCCCAAGGATAAAAATGATGAAAATTTTCTTAATATCCTGATAAATGCAGTGTATATATATTCACTTGCAAAAAATGATGACAATCTTAATTCATCTATTGAAAATGCCATGACATTTCTCAATAACTTCACGGAATTTGACTATCCATGGCGTAAAAAATACTATGAAGAACAGATTAGAAAAGCATCAAGAGGAAAACTTTAACCGCCCACATTAATGCGGTTTTTTCTCACTTCATAACTGATTCTGTATATTCACGGAGAAATTCAAAAAATTCCTCAACATTCGAGTTATCAGATTTATTATGATTGCATGTGAAAAGAATATCCCTCTGACAGACCGGATTTGATATTTCAAGCAGAAGAACGCTGTCGCCCTCAAGCTTACCCCATGTATGTTCAGGCCAGAAACCTATTCCGATATTAGCACCTATCATATTTTTAACAGATGTAAGATTATCGCTTTCAAAAATTATTCTCGGCTGAAATCCGACATTCTGACAAAACTTGTCGCATATCCAACGCATCTGCTTTGAACCAAGCAGGCTTATAAACCCCTCATTGCGGACTTCTTCAAGATTTATTGATGTTCTGCCATGATATTTTTCATTATCGGGAACAGCAAGATATATTTTTTCAGTACATACAAACTTGTCTTTGGCATTTTCTTCGGGAAATTTATAAAACATCTTGGTTGTTATTCCGATATCATAAAGGTCGCTGTCACTGTTCTGAAAAAGCTGGAAATTTATATTCCTGTGGGTATTTTTATATTTGATTATTGCATCTGTTATAAGCGTTGAGGCTGAAAGAACATTCAGATGAATGGTTTCATTTTCAAGCCTTATTTTTGTACGGAGCTGATTCGGAATATCCTCAAGCTTTTCCATAAGAGGTTCAAGCTTTTGTTTCATAAATTTTCCGTATTCTGTGAGAATTATATTTCTGCCCTTTGATGTAAAAAGCGGAACGCCGAGTTCTGACTCGAATTTATGTATTGATTTTGTAAGTGCCGGCTGTGCAATGTGAAGTTTTTTTGCACTGTTTGTAACATGCTGACTCTCCGCAACTTCAAGAAAATATTTTATCTGCATAAAATCCATTTATTGATAACTCCTTGATTATAATTTCTATAAATATTATATATTGGACATTATCATTTGTCAATGATATAATGTAAATATACAAAGAAAAATTATTTTTAAAGGGGTTTTTTAAAATGTCACAAATTCTCGAAATCGTTATGCTCGTATGCTTTGGTCTTTCATGGCCTATGTCCGTTGTAAAGAACATCAAGGCAAAAACTGCCAAAACGATGAGCCTTTCATTTACACTTCTTATAATCGGAGGATATATTGCCGGAATTACCGCAAAAATTCTCTCAAATCAGATAAACTTCGTACTTATAGCATATCTGCTTAATCTTGCAATAGTTTCAATGAACGTTGTTGTATATTTTATTAACAGAAGATATGATAAAATTGCCTGATATATATCAACAAAAATGCACGAAAAATATTGTATAATCTGACAAATTTCGTCAATTTTTGAATTTTTTCGACTTTTTCGCTTGACTTGAATCAGTTTTCAGTGTATAATAAATACAGTGTTAAATAATCTTTTATTTACACTCGTTTTGTTGTCTCCTTTCTTTTGTTCTACACATATTTTATTTTGATTTTATTTTAAAGCAGAGTTCTGAACTCTGCTGTTTTTCTTTATTATAAAAAATATTCGGGCGAACTTTGTTCGCCCTGTTTTTATGTATTAATTTTATCTCTTTGATTTTAAAATAATTAATGCTGATGCTGATAATACCGTAAATGCGAGAGCTGTTGCTATTCCCTTGTCGCCTGTCGGTGCGGAGCTGTCAATATCCGGAGCAGTAGTTGAAGAAGTTATCGCAGTAACTTTAGTTGTTGCAGTAGTTGTTTCAGTTTTTTTGACTTCAGAAGTTGCTGATGTTTCTGATTTTTCTGTTTGTTCAACTTCAACAAAATTTGAAGTTCCCTCTTTGCCAAGTCCTGATACTGTAAATACAATTCTGATGCTTTTTTTAATACTGTCATTTCCGGCGAGGTCATTTATATCGGCAGGCGTATTTCCGGTCTTCAGATATACTCTTGTTATGCCTGAACCGTCTGAAAAATAATTCATATCCGATGAATTTGAACCCATTTCATAATCTTCAATTTTTGCTCCGTCAATCCAGAGTTCGTTTAATTCGACATCAAGGCTCGGAAAAGTTATGCTGTTGAAGTTTCCGTATTCTCCGGAAGGTGTTATACAGAGTGCAAGATATTCAATATCGCCTGTTGCATTCCATGTATACTCATATTTTGCATCGCCATCAATTTCAACACTGTCATCAGCAACAGACCAGTTACTTTCCGAACCGATTTCACCTATCAGATATGCTTCGCCGTAATTTCCGGAGGCATTAGCTGAAACCGGTACAGCACAAGCTATACAGCAGACAAAAGCCGTCAGGATTCCTTTTATATTCATCAAAAAAAATCTCCTTTTTTATCGTTAATAAGAATATTATAGCACCTGATTTATAAATTGTCCATAGTTATTGTATACAAAAATAAAAATATCCTATAATTGCTTACGGCATTTTTCTATTCTTCTGTAAATCCAATCTTTTACATATCATTACACCCCAGTTTAGAAGTGGATTTAAATCTGTATGTTCATAAAACGCATATATAATCTGTAAATAAGTTATCTTCTTATACCATTGACAATGCTCCTGGAAAATTCTATAATAAATTTATCATCTCAACAAGGAGGTCTTATATGAAAACCCAATGCAAGGTACTTATGTTATTGCGTAATGTAAATCAGCATCTTCAGGGGATAAAATCGTCTTTGCAGACACATAGTAATTTACTTACAAAGGCGATGCCCTGGATACAAGCGTCATACATTCTCGTTGTTTATTTTTGTGCGTTGGCAAAGGACAGGTCAATGTTCTTGATGCTTCCAGTTGTATTTGGTGCAGCCGCTTCTATTTTTTTCCTCGTGCGAGCTTCTTTACTACGGAAACGTATTGCAACGGTAATCCTCTTTCCTGTGGCGGTCATTGGTCTGGAACTGGTTTTCCATATGTCTAATTCCAATTTCATTCTATTTATCATCGGCACCATTCTCTTTCTTATGATGCTGACACATACATATATCCTCTCAACGACGTGGCTACCAACAGACCGCACAACCAAAAACAAATTTGCATATATCACTGTTATAACTCTGAATACAGTTCTTCAAACAGCAGCTTGTTTTTTTGAATACAAGAAACATGTGGAACCATGGGTCGGCCCGCCGTTGCAAAAAAACAGAGTAATTCTGTTATTTGTGCTATATATCCTGCTGACAATATGGTTTCTTGTGCGTCCGCAAGAGCTTAACGGAAAGCTGTGCTTTTTGGTGAACGTCATGATGAATGTTGCGGTCACAAGAAACCTTGCTGTAACGGTAGTGGTGACTATGATATCTACCATTATATTCTTTTTCAGCAAAAGTCCTGTTTATCAAATCATATCTACAAAAATATATGCATCCAACGGGGAGGAAGACACCCATCCGCTTTAATACAGTTTATTTATAATATCTCGTGCTTTTTCATTCAAAATGTTTTCTCCTTTTTAACGGTTATCCCTCATAATTCTGACAACATCTTTCATAAGCTCAAAGGGAGATGATTTCGGCATAATTTTCACAGCAACATATGATTTGTTTATACCGTTAAGAGTAATTTTTCCCTTGTAAGCCTGTGAAAGTGCCTGAGCCTGTTTCATATCAAGATTTTCCGTATAGAAATAAAGCTGACCGTTACGCTGTGTAATCTCGCTTATACCAAGAATTGAAGCTGTATTACGGAGCAGTGATATATCAATAAGACCGATTACCGATTCCGGAACATCTCCGTATCTGTCAATAAGTTCGTCAATAAGGTCTGTTTTATCGTATTCATTTTCAACAGTCATTATTTTCTTGTATACGGAAATTCTCTGATTAAGGCTTGAAATATAATTTTCGGGAATATGTGCATTTATCTGAATGTCAACAGTACAGTTTACAGATTTCGGGAGTGTTTCACCCTTAGCCTCTGCAACGGCTTCCGAAAGAAGTTTTATATACATATCATATCCGACAGCCTCCATTTGTCCGTGCTGTTTACCTCCGAGAATACTTCCCGCACCTCTTATTTCAAGGTCACGCATAGCAATTCTGAATCCGCTTCCGAACTGTGTAAACTCTTTCATAGCACTAAGTCTCTTTGATGCAACTTCAGTGATAATCTTATCTTTCTGGAATGTGAAAAACGCATAAGCTCTGCGGTTTGAACGTCCTACACGTCCCCTGAGCTGATATAATTGAGAAAGTCCGAAACGGTCGGAATTTTCTATAATAAGAGTGTTTACGTTAGGAACATCAACGCCGGTTTCTATAATGGTAGTACATACAAGTATATCGATTTCATGCTCCACAAGTGAACGCCATATGTCAGACATTTTTTCTTCTTCCATCTGACCATGTGCATAGGCTATTTTTGCATTCGGGAACATCTGTGCAAGCTTTCCCGCACAAATCTGAATCGTTTCGACTCTGTTGTGAATATAGTATACCTGACCGCCTCTTTTAAGTTCTCTTGTTATAGCCTGAGCGATTATTCCCTCATTGTATTCTATAACATACGTCTGTACAGGGTGTCTGTCCTGCGGAGGTTCTTCGATTACTGACATATCACGGATACCACTCATAGCCATATTGAGAGTACGTGGAATCGGAGTTGCCGAAAGTGTCAGAACATCTACTGCCGGAAAATTCTGCTTGAATTTTTCCTTGTGTGCAACTCCGAAACGCTGTTCCTCGTCTATTACTGCAAGACCTAAATCCTTGAATACTACATTTTTCTGTAAAATCTTATGAGTACCGATTAAAAGGTCAATCTGTCCCTTTTTGAGCTTACGGATTATTTCGGATTGCTGTTTCGAAGTTCTGTAACGTGAGAGGAGTTCTATTGTAAGCGGAAATCCTTCAAAACGTCTTAAAGCAGTCTGATAATGTTGCCATGCAAGTACGGTTGTAGGAGCAAGTATTGCACATTGCTTTCCGCTTAAAACGCATTTCATACATGCACGGAATGCGACTTCAGTCTTTCCGAATCCCACATCACCGCAGAGAAGTCTGTCCATAGGTCTTGCACGTTCCATATCGGATTTTATTTCTTCTATACTTCTTAACTGGTCATCAGTTTCGGAATACGGAAAACGTTCTTCAAAGTCACGCTGAATTTCATCATCAGGGAAAAATGCAAAACCTGTTGTCTGTTCACGCTTTGCATATAGCTTTACAAGTTCATCAGCCATATCACGGACGGATTTTTTTACCTTGTTTCTTGTTTTCTGCCATTCAGTCGATGAAAGTTTATTAAGTTTTACTCCCGAATCATCACGGGGGCCTATATATTTTGATACCATATCAAGCTGTGTGACAGGAACATAAAGCTTTTCATTTCCGGCATACTGTATTGTTATATAGTCCTTTGTTACGTCCTCAAATTCAAGCTTTTTTATACCGATAAATCTGCCTATTCCGTAATCTGAATGTACAATAAGGTCACCCTCTGCAATATCAGCAAGACTTCTGATAGATTCGGAATTTTTTTCCTTTTTCCTTTTCTTTCTCGATGAATCAAGCGATTTGCTCTGAGTTATAAGAACAGTTTTATTTTCGGGATATTCAAATCCACCGCTGAAACATTTCGGAGTAATATATACGTTTCCCTTTTTAGCCTTTGTATCTTTATTTATTATAAAACAGGGTATTCCTTTATCCTCAATATCCTGCTGAACTATCGGAAGTGTTTTCTGACTGCCTATTGCAAGAATTATTCTGTATCCGTTTGAACAGTAGGTTTCAAGGTCATCAAAAAGCTGACCCATATCACCACTCCAGACAGCTGTCTGAAGACAGTCAAAGCTTATTAATTTTTCATAGTGTATTCGGTCACTTCCCTGCATGAAGTTATTCATATATATCTGTATATATTTATCCGCAATGTTATGTATCTGCGGTAATTCAAGATAATATCCGTCGAGACCCTTGCAGAGCTGACCTTCTTCAAGAAGTATTTTTACATCTTCATTGTACTGTGCAGTAACTGATGACGAAATTTCAAGAATTTCGGAGTATTCGGAAAAGAATACATTTTCATCGATATAATCAAAAACTGTGGAGGGAGTTTTATATATAAGCGGATAATATTTCTGTATGTTGGATAATATTTCACCCGATTCAAGCCTTATAATATCATTCTCAAGATTCTGCTTTACTGTATCAGAATGTTTTCCTCTTACTGTTTTTTTAAACTCGGAGATTTTTTCAATAAGCAATTCTGAATTGTATACAAGTTCAGATGCCGGAGGTATTTCTATTTTTTCAATATGCTCTGTACGTCTTTGAGTATCAGTTTCAAAATATGATATGCTGTCAACATCATCTCCGAAAAGCTCTATTCTGACAGGAAGTTTTGACTGTACAGGGAATATATCTATTATAGAACCTCTTATTGAAAACTGTCCCGCACCCTCAACCATTTCGCAACGCTGATAACCGCTTGCCGAAAGAGCAAGGCTTAATTTTTCTGTCTGTATTTCGGAATCGGATTCAATAGTTATTATGCTGTCTATAAGAATATCGGGGGGAATAGTTGGTTGCATTACGGCTTCAATTCCAGCACATATTATACAACATTCATTGCGTACAGCTTTTACAAGTGCGGAAATTCTCTGATGTTCATAATCCGCCGATGCTCCCTCCGAATGTGTAAGGGATAATTCCTTTGACGGAAACAATACGGCAATTTCACTGCCTGCCATTTCGTTTATATCATCGCAGATTCTCTTTGCAGAGGCTTCTGAACCCGTTACGACAAGACAAACTTTTCCCTCTGCTGACTGTGTATATAAAAGCTGTGCCTTATGTATGTTTGAAAGTCCTGATACAGATATCGGCGAAATTCTTTTTTTTATCGTATCTGCAAGAACCTGTGAGCTTTTAAGCTCTCCGAAAAAATCGCTGAATATTTTCATTTTTGTGTCCCTCTCTGTCTGTTTAATTTTCAGTTAAACTTGTTCATAGCCTCGTCGGTTTTTCCACTGACCATGAGCTTGACTGCCTCCTCAGCATTTCCGATAGCCTGCTGAAGTTTTTCCATATCATTCGGGCGGAATTTTCCGAGTACCCATTTTGCAAGGTCATAATCGGGGTGAGGTTTCTTTCCGACACCAAGCTTTATTCTTAAAAATTCCTCTGTGCCTGTCAAATCAATTATACTTCTTATTCCGTTATGACCGCCATGTGAACCCTTTCTGCGTATTCTCATTTTTGAGGGTTCAAGGGAAATATCATCATATATTACTATAAGATGTTCTGTATCAAGCTTGTAGAAATTAAGTGCCTCAACGACAGATTCCCCGCTGTTATTCATATATGTTGTCGGTTTTAATAAAAGACATCTTTTTTCCGCAATAGTTACATCTGTACAAAGTCCCTTGAATTTCATTCTGTCAATTTTAACTCCGAGATTTTCAGCAATTTTATCTACTGCCATAAATCCTGCATTATGCCTTGTATCCTGATATTCAAGCCCCGGATTTCCAAGACCTGCTATTATATATTCAATTTTTCCTCCGCCCGATGACTGTGAGGAAATCTTTGCAAATGCATCAAAAATACTCATAAATATCCTCCTGTTTTTATAATTTTTCTGAAATATAATTATATCATAAACTTCCGGTTTATGCAAGAATTATGTTAAGATATTAATGCAGAAAATTTGTCGGTCATAGTATACAAAAAATTATTTATTTTTTTTTTTTTTTTTTTTGTGATAATCTCTAAAATAAAAACAAAAAAATCAGGCTTAACAAAATATTCATAATCAGTTAATAATTATATGGTATAATTTGTATATCATTTAAAAGGAGGTCTCCCCGTTATGAAATTCAAAAAAATTTTATCCGGTATTCTTGCATGTGCAACAGTTTGCAGTGCTGTTCCTTATGCAAGCTATAATCTTTCCGGAAATATTTCAGTAACCGCAAATGCAGCTACTTACACAACAGGAACATATGAAAATCTTACATACAAGGCTTACACTAACTATATAGAAATTTCAAAATGTGACAGCTCTGCAACTTCTGCTGTAATTCCTGCTGAAATTAACGGCTTGCCTGTTACAAACATTGGAGTAAGTGCCTTTGACGGTTGTAAAAGCTTAACTAAAGTAACTATTCCTGATAGTGTTAAATACATTGAAATTGAAGCTTTTTCCGGTTGTTCAAGCCTGACTGAAATAACTATTCCTGATAGCGTTACAAGTATCGCAGAACGTGCTTTTTTTAGTTGTTCTGTCTTAACTGAAATAAAACTTTCCAAAAATATTACAAACATTGATGTTCAGACTTTTGCTTTTTGTGAAAGTTTAAAATCAATAACTATTCCTGACGGTGTTACAAATATCGGAGCAAATGCTTTTTCCAAATGTTCTGACTTAACTGAAATAACAATTCCGGAAAGTGTTGCAAGTATTGGCGAAGATACTTTTTATGGTTGCGAAAAGTTAGAAAAAATAACAATAGAAAATCCTGACTGCGTTTTTAATACTCCTTCTATTCCATCAACAGCAACTATTTACGGCTACGAAAATTCAACAGCTCAGGCATACGCTGAAAAAAACGGAAACGAATTTGCAGTTATCGGAAATTCCGAAACAAATCAAAAAACTTATGGTCTTTTCACTTATGAAATAAATACATATTTAGATGAAACTCAGATAACTATAATAGACTGCGACACATCTGCCGAGGGTGTTGTTGATATTCCGAATGAAATTGACGGAATACCTGTCAGAACAGTAGAAACAAGCACTTTTAAAGATTGTCTGAAAATAACAGCTATAAACGTTCCCGAAAATGTAACAGGTTTAAGCATACTTACTGAAAACGTAAAAACAGAAGGAAACAGTCTTCTGGAAGCTGTAAACGTTGATGAAAAAAATACTGCATATTGCAGTGAGGACGGAATCCTTTTCACCAAGGACAAAACGATGTTGACAAAATATCCTCCTGCTCGCAAGGGTGATTCCTATGATATTCCCGATACTGTCACTGAAATTCAAATCGGTGCTTTTTTCAAAAATCAGTATCTCAAATCCATAACAATTCCCAAAAATATAGAATCAATCCCTATGGGAGCTTTTTATGAATGTAAAAATCTCGAATCCGTAAAAATAGAATATGGTGTAATGACCATTTCAGAAATAGCTTTTTATGGCTGTACAAGTCTTAAGGAAATAGATATTCCCTCAACTGTTGATACAATTTACAGCGGAGCTTTTCAAAACTGCACAAGTCTTGAAAAAGCTTATATTGGTGCAAGAGTAATTTATTCATATTCCTTTTTTGCATCAACCGGAGCTTTTTCGGGTTGTACAAGTCTTAAAGATATAACATTTTCAGATTCGCTGGCATATATCGGACGTAACACTTTCAAAGATACACTCTGGCTTGAAAATCAGCCTGACGGTATGGTTTATATAAATGATATAGCATACAAATATAAGGGGAAATACAGCGGTGACGGTGAATTTAAAATCAGGGACGGTGTCACAGGTATTTCGGGCGGAGCTTTCGAGAATATAAGCGGTATCGAATCAATAATAACTCCGAAAAGCCTTTATGAACTCAACGGCGAAGAATTTATTTACTGCAATGATTTGAAATCAATAACTATTCTCAATCCCGAATGCAGAATAGATTATATTCTTGTTGATGACAATACTTTCCCCGATATTGATTATCCGAGCATATACCACGGTACAATAAAAGGCTATGACGGTTCAACAGCTCAGGCATATGCAAAGGAACAGGAAAACGAATTTATAATACTTGATTCTGCTGTATCTGAAATTAAAGGCGACTGCAATCTCGACGGAAATATTGATATTGCTGATGTTGTATCAGTTTCCGCATATGTCGGGGATTCTGAAAAAAATCCTCTTGATGAACAGAGTATTTTAAACGGTGATGTTCAGAATACCGGTGACGGTCTCACAGCTAACGACGCTCTTATGATTCAGCAGTATCTCTCAGGAA
>JAEDMB010000019.1 GCA_016303235.1 Oscillospiraceae bacterium | reverse complement strand
CACAGCTAAGGAACTGTGTGAATTTCTGATTTTTCATAAATAAAATCCTCCTTAAAATTATTTAGTATGGAATTTTGCTTTTTATTTTTTGGATAAGTCTTTTAAAAGGTTGTTTTGAATTTATAAATCTGAAAAGTTTTATCAGGAATAAAAGCAGAGTCAGAAAAGGTATAACAAGAAAAACAAGAACTGCAAAGAGATTAAGAGAAACTTTTATTTCTGTAACTCTTGCGGAATTTTCCCACCATGTATATTGTACGGAGTTTGTTATTATAACGCAGTTGCTGAGATGTTTCAGGCGTTTAAAATTATTTGAAAGCGAAAAGCGTTCTGAATTTTCAACAGTAACGGAAGTGTTTTCATACTGATTTTCAACAAATTCACTGACGGTATTATAAGCAAATTCCTTTACAGGATTAGGAATAACTGCTTCATATGACTGAACGGGAATATTTTCACCATTTCCGGAAAGAAGTTCCGCTGAACTGTATGGAATATATGCTCTCGGAAGTTTTCCGTAAGTCTTTTTTTCCGCCCCCGATTCGGGAATATCAACGATTCCGGCAACATAGAAATCAAATCCGTTTATTTCTGCTGTCATGCCTTTTACTTCATCAGAGCCGAAAATCTGCCATGCAAGCATACTGTCAATAACAATACCGTTTCCGGAAAGTTCATCATCACGGAAGTATGAACCGTCAGCAAACTTAAAATCATGTATCAGAAAGAAATCGCTTGTAACTGCCGTTATTTCCGTTTTAGCCGTACCTCTTTTAGTACCGGATACTTCCATTTTTCCGAGAGATGAAGTATAGGTATCAATCCACAGCCTTTTATTTTCTTCTTCTTTCAGAGATGCACCTGTCAAAGCACTTTTAACCGCATTGCGTATAGCGTTGACACTATTTGTATTCAAGCCGGAATCATCGGAAAAGAAACAGCTTACCTGTGAATAATTCATATCGCTGTTGTTTCCCCGCCACTTTTCAGCACCTTTCTGGGAAGTAAGCGAATTTATCTGACTGTCTGATATAATGCTGAATGTCAAGGCTCCGGCTATACAGATAATATTGACTGCTGATAAAATTATCTTTGATTTCAGTGATTTCAGTTTCATGAATAATCACCTTAATCCTTCATTTTTACCTGGTCACCCGAATTTACAGGCTTGCTTGAAGTGGTAATAACATAATCCCCCATATTCAGAGAACCCTGAACTGCACATGATACTTCATCAGAGGCAAGCACTTCAACATCAACACGCTCCGCAAAATATCTGTTTCCGAGAGGTGAACTTTTTGATTTGACTATAAGCACAAATTTTCCGTTTGAATCCTCATTCAATGCACTTTTCGGAATGATTGTGTCATATCTTCCTGTACTGCATGGAATTGATACAGACAATGTATCGCCGGAATTGACATTACCACTGACCTTGAATTTAAGGATTCTGTTCTTTTTATTCTGTGTATCGTTTTTAATTTCAACAAGGTCAGCATTAATTGAATTGCTCCAGTCATTGAGAACATCAACAGAAATACCTGCTTTAATTTTCTTGGTTTTTTCAGCCTCAACGCTTACAGTCATAGTATAGCCTTCTTCGGATATATCTATAACAGCAACAGCTTCATCAGGAATAACAGTATCTCCTATTTTTACATTTATCTGACTTACGATTCCGGAATAATCAGCTTTTATTTCCTTTTCGCTGTCTTTTTTCTTAATCTTGTCAACAACAAGTTTCTGAGCCTCTATTTCCTCATGCTTAGCCTTTATATCAATATCATTTGACTGACTTTCAAGATTATCCTGTTTCTTGGCATCTTCAAGAGCTATGACAAGCGTTTCAAGCTCACGCTGTTTTGCGGTAATCTGTTCATTCAGTGCATCAACGGTAAGAATATCATCTGCTGAAAGATTTGACTCATAATTATTTATTATGCTGTTAAGCCTGTCAGATTCACCTTTCAGATAAGATAATTTATCATTAAGAGTATTGCGGAGAGCAGATTTTTCAGATTTGTATGCACTCTGACACTGTTCAAAATATTCAGAACACTCATTTACTTTGTCCTGAAGTGACTGTATAACTTCTTCGGAAACATCAGGAGACATCATAAATGACTGAAGTTCCGATTCAGCTTTCTGAAGTTCGGACTGTGCATTTATATATTCCTCATAATATCCTATGATATTTCCGGAATATTCACTTCCGATTGAGTAAATATCATCAGTATTAAGAGATGTTATATATATCTGAATATCTGCAAATTCGGAGGATATTCCGGCAAGTTCCGATTTTGCCTGATTGTATTCGCTTTTTTTAGATTCGTTTTCAGCCTGATTTGATACAGCCTCATCACGCTTTGCAATAAGTGCATTTAAATCTTCCTGAGCATTTTTGATAGTCTGATTTTCTGTTGCATAGTTTTTAGGAAGTGTAAGGAGCATTTTCTGATATTCAAGCTCAAGGGATTTAAGAAGTGTTTCAGCCTCTTTAAGTTCTGTATTTTCTTCAGTGTTTAAAGTAAAAAGAACATCGCCTTTTTTGACTTCCTTGCCTGTTTTGACTTTTATTTCATCTATGATACTGTTTGACTTGGATTTTACTTCATATGACTGATTCGATTCAACAATACCGCTTGCATTGAGTTTTTCCGTAAGGCTTCCGGAGATACTGCTTTCCGATGCAATTTCCGGAAGTGAATGATTCATAATAGTATTTGAAAAAAATGTGAGTATAAGCAGAACTATAAGAAATACTATAAGAATGTTTTTTATAATATCCCTGCGTTTTTCGGGAGCTATTATTTTTTTGTTTTCGTTCATGTCTATCTTTCCTTTCTGTGAAATATCAGCCTTTTATTCCGCCCGAATAGGTTATGCCCTCAACGAGATAATCCTCTCCGTAAAGGAACATCAGAAGTGTCGGAATCATATATATAACGGCTACTGCAAATGCAAGTCCGACATCTCCCGTATTTATTTCCGATAAGAATACTGAAAGCGGGTGCATTTCTTTATCATCAAGAAGTATCAGAGGCTGTTCAACCATATTCCAGTAATCAATAAATACAAGAAGTGTTACTGAAAATATTGCACTCTTGCAAAGCGGAAGGCATATATGACGGAAAATCTGCCATTCGCTTGCACCGTCAAGCTTTGCTGCCTCTATATATGATGTTGGTATGCGTTTCATTACCTTAGTTAATAAAAATACGCTGAAAGGTGAAAAAATCCCCGGAAGTATTATTGCCCACCTTGTATTGAGAATACCAAGCTTATCGGCTACAAGGAAATTCGGTACAAGTGTTACCTGATACGGCATAAGCATTAATATTATATACGAGAAAAATATAATCTGCTTGATTTTTCCGTCATATCTTGCGAATCCGTATGATGCAAAAAGTGCAACAGCAATCTGAAAAAACGTTATCGGCACTACAAGCACCACGGAATTCCAGAATTTAAGAAGATATTCCGGACTTTTGAAAAGCACTGCAAAATACTGACTAAATGATACTTTATCAGGAATAAATTTAAGGTTAAGCGTATCGGATATATATGTTTTCTTGTCAGATGATATATTATCAAACATAACACCATAGTTCGCAGATATTTCAGAAGATGTCATGAATGAATTTGTAATCGTCAGAACAGTCGGCATAAGAAATACTATTGCAACAAGTCCCGCAAAGACAGTCAGAAGAACCTTAAAAAGCAAATCTTTTCGTTTTTTACGGATATTCATTCTTCAACGTCCTTTCCGAAATGATTTTCCACCGCAAAAAGAATACCAATAATTACAATCATAACAAGTGAAAGCAGTATAGCTGCCGATGAAAGCTTCTGATAGTCAAGCGATTTGAATGTGTTATTCATAAAATGCTGTAACAAGTACATTTTTCCGTATGGATAATCTCCCGTAAGCAAATATACTTCCCTGAATATCTTGAATGAATTTATAAGCGAAAGTATAAGCACAAAAAATATAGTGGGCGAAAGGTATCTTAATTTTATATGTATAAACGTATAGAATTTTCCTGCACCCTCAAGCTCTGCAACTTCAATAATATCCTTTGGAATTGCACTAAGCCCCGACATAAAAAGAATCATATTATAGCCAAGATTTTTCCAGAGAAACATTAATACTATTACAACATGACTGTAAGGCGATTTCAGCCAGTCTATGCTCTCAATTCCGAAATTTGCAAGAAATTCGTTTACTGTTCCGTAATTATGAAATATTACCTGCCATACAAGAACTACTGATGCAGTGGGAACCATTAAAGGACATAGGAAAAATGTTCTGAATATGCTTTTCCCCGCAATTTTTGAATCAAGCAGTAATGCAAGCCCCAGTGATAATATTACCGCAAGCGGTACAGCTACTGCCGAAAATGATACTGTATTTTTGACAGCCGTCTGAAATGCCGGATTTTTTACTGTCTGAATAAAATTGTCAATCCCGACAAAATCCCTCATAATAGGATTATTAACAACTGAATAATAAATTATTATGCAGAAAGGCACAAAAAAGAAAAACATTACTCCCAAAAAGCTTGGTGCTATACAAAGATTGCTGAAAATTTTTTCACCCCGTCGCCCGCACTGTGATTTTTTTCTTTTTTTCATAAAAAATTACCCCCTTTATATACAAGTGATTTTCAGACCCGAAAAAGACGAAATATTTTCAAAAAAATTTTTTTGAAATCACTTAATGTACTATATTCAATAATACACTAATATTATCAAAAAGTCAATAGTTTCTGAAAATAATTAACACTATCTTTATAGTGATTTTTAACTGCGTTTTTGTTTCATTCAAAATAAATTTTCGTTACTATATACAATCATAGCATATTTTTATTATATCTGTCTATACAAAAAACTTAATTTTTCCTTAATAAAAAAATCGGGCATTATGTTGCCCGATTCGTTAAAATTATATCTTTATATTAATATAGGCGGACTACTGTGTCCGCCCTAAATTTTATGAATTAAAATATTCAATAGCATGCGAACCAACTTCCTCAGTAACCATAGCAGCACTTGCATGATTAACTACTTTACCTACTCCAGGAATCCAACTCGTTAAAAGACGGTTAGCCGATGAACCTAATGTGTAAGAAAAAATTTCGACTTTTAAATCTGAAGGAATATTATTTCTGACATTATAGCCAAACACCTTGCCTATTTCAACGACCATATCTGTAAGTATTGTTGATAATAAACTAAAATTTGAACCTACTGCTCCAGCTTTAATTTTAGCATTTGAAATAATGCTTTCGCATTGTCTTTTTTGTGATGAAGTCATATTTTTTCCTCCTATATTTTCTGAATTTCTATATTTATATTATAGGTCAATCAGACCTATTTGTCAATATGCAGAATAAACAATAATAATTATTCTTTTTAGGTCATAATACCCTATTTGTGAATTTTTTATATGCAATAATTATAATAATACTATTTAAGGAGGAAAATTTATGAATAAAAGGCTGAAACAACTCCGTATTGAAAGCGGATATACACAGCTTCAAATGCAGATGAAAACCGGAATTGACCAGAGCGACTATTCAAAAATTGAACGTGGTACTCGTGAACTTTCATTAAAACAGGCTATTATTATAGCACAGGTTTTCAATACCAGTATAGATTATATTACTGGTCTGACAGATGTCAGAGAACCTTATCCAAGAAAAAACAATTTAAAAGATTAAAAAGGCGGGCTTTTTTGAAGTCCGCCTTTGCAATTATCTTGATTTTTTTCTGAGCCTTGATTTCTGACCGAGATTAAGTGAAGAAGTAAAAATCTTATCCGAATTGAAAATTCTTATAGCGAAGAACATACAGATTACAAATACAACAGCCTGATAAATTATACCGAATACAAATATCCTGTCATTTCCGAACATCAGATTATTCATAGCAGTGAAAGTATGAGTAAACGGAATAGCATATACAATAGTTTTGATAACAGTCGGGAGTGTATTTATATCTGATACCATAGAAATCATATAAGGAATCATTGCACACATCATAACCGGCATAATAAGGCTCTGTGCAGATTTTGCATCATTAGCCATAGCACCGAGTATAATTGATACAGAAAGAGAAATCATAATAGTAAGGAATGTCTGAACTCCGACAAGAAGATAATCAGTAATTCCGAGATGAAGTCCGAGCTGATTCATAGCCTTGTCATATGAAAGAGTATCAGATACAACAGCACCTATTTCCTCACCTGACATGGCAGAAGTCATAGCACCGCCTATGAAAACATAATATCCAATCATAAAAGCTGCTGCATTTATAAGAGCTACTATTGCGGCAGCTAACATTTTAGCACCAAGAACTGAACTTCTTGATACGGGGGCAGACAAAAGCGTTTCAAGAGTCTTGTCGATTTTCTCCGTGGAAATTGCACCGATAATCATCTGCGAAGTATACATAACAAGAACGAATACTATAATCGGAATAATCATATTCTGAACGGATATATTCTGTATAATAGTACTCATGCTGATTTCAGCGGATTTGTCTGATACAACAGTAATTTCATTGATTTTAAAAGGCTGTTGTATAAGAGCTATATCCTGTTCAGAAAATCCACCCTTTTCCATAAGCTTATTTGAAATTATTGACTGAAAAAGAGCCAAAGCACTGCTGTTATCCGATGATATCATAGACATTGAGGAGGCTGATTTCATAACCGATACGGCAGTAAGAGCCGATATATCACCGTTTTCAATCAAATCTCTTGTAAAGCCTTCGGGAATTACAACAAGGCTGTCAATATTGTTTTCGCTCATAATCTGCTGAAATTCCTTTCCGGAATTTTCAACGTCAATCATAGTAATATCAGCCTGCATAGCTTTCATATCATCAAAAATACTTTGAGTAAAGCTTGTATTGTCGCAGTCCATAATATTTATTTTATATTCATTCTTTGCTATTTCGTCAAGAGATGACTGCATAACCTGACCGACTATTGAGAAAAGAACGCATATAACAACGATTCCGAGAATCATCTGTTTGTTGACAAGTTCAGTCAGTTCCTTTTTGAGAAGATTAAAGAACTTCATGATTCAACACCACCCTTTCAAAAACTTCTTCAAGATTGGAAGTATTATAACGTGCTTTAAGTTCGGGAACTGCACCTTCTGTCATAAGATGACCGCCTGCAACTATTCCTACACGGTCGGAAACAAATTCAATTTCAAGCATATTGTGAGAAGAAAGAAGAAACGCTGTTCCGTCCTCCTTTGCAAGCTTTTTAATCATGCGTCTTATTTCCATAGCATTGAGAACATCAAGACCGCTTGTCGGTTCATCAAGAATAGCAAGCTTAGGCTTATTCATAACAGCACGGGCAAGAAGAAGCTTTCTAATCATACCTCTGCTGTATGTTCCTATTTTATCGTTAAGGCGTTCCTTAAGACCGCATATTTCAACAGCTCTGCTGACATACTCATCAATTTTTGCGGAATCGTCAGTGAAAAGTCCAGCCATAAATTTAAGATATGCAGTACCTTTCATATTTTTATAAGCTCCTGCCTCATCAGGAAGATATGTAATACATTCCCTTACCTTTTCGGGCTGTTTTGTAACGCTGAATCCGTTAACTGTTGCATCTCCCGAAGTAGGCTTTATAAGAGTGGAAATCATTCGTATAGTAGTAGTTTTTCCCGCACCGTTTGAACCTATGAGAGCGAAAATCTCCCCCGCTTTAATATTAAAGCTGATATTGTCGACTGCAAGAACAGTAGTATACTGTTTTGTCAGTCCCTTTACTTCAAGAATATTGTCCATTTTGTAAATCTCCTTTAAAATAATAATTTTATTCTTCAGAATCCTCCTCATCGCTTTTATACTTTCTTTTGTATAAAAAGCATAACAAACCTCTTATAAGACAGTAATAAAGCAATGCAAAATAAAACGACCAGAATACATAAATATTAACATAACCTCCGATAATCATTCCCACTGCAAGACCTATTACAACGAAATAATATTCATTTGTACCAACATCGGCAACGATTTTCTTTTTGAGTTCGTCGTTTTCTTTTATGTACTGTTCTTTCAGTTTCTTACTGTCATTTAAGATTACCAGATAATTTACTATATTGAATACAGATTTAGCTACCACCGCAAAGCATAAGCCGTTTATGAAACCTCTAAAGAAATCTGTTTTAACCGCAGGAAATTCGATAAGTCCCATATTTGAAATAAACATTACAATTAAAAATATAAAAACTATAGCACAGGAATAAACCATTCTTACAATAATTTTATTTTTATAATCATTCATAAATTAAAACTCCTCTATATCCGAAAAATCAAAGACTTCCTCAATAGTAAGTCCGAAATAGTGGGAAATCTTATAGGCAAGCACGAGAGATGCCGTATATTTTCCGACTTCAATTGAAGTAATAGTCTGCCGTGTAGTACCTACTGCAAGTGCGAGTTCTTCCTGAGATAATTTATGCTGTTTGCGGAGTTCTCTTATTTTAGTTTTCAAAAGGAATCAGCCCCTTAATATGCCAAGTTAACTTTGCAATTTTAGTATAGCAGACTTTGCAGAATTTGTCAAGCGTACTTTGCAATTTTACAAAAATATTTTTTATTTAACAAAAAAATCCCTCTCCTTGAAAAAGAGAGGGATTTATAATTATGAATTTGAAACAATTATATTATTCTGTTCGTCAGCAGTTACGGAAATACTGTGAACATCGGGAGATTTGTCTATAATAATCTGAGCAACAGCGTCCTCAACTTCCTGACGGATAACACGTCTTATATCACGTGCATTATAGCTCTTTCCGAATGACTTTTCAGCAATAGCTTTAAGAGCCTTGTCATCATATTCAAGAGTTATATTCTTTTCAGCAAGGGGAGATTTCATTTCTGAAAGCATAAGACCGGCAATTTCAGAGAAATCATCTTTTGAAAGCTGTCTGAATGTAATAATTTCATCGATACGGCTGATAAATTCGGGGCGGAGGAACTCTTTAAGAGCCTTCATAGTCTTTTCCTTTGTTATATCGGTCTGAGTCTTGTTAAAGCCTACGCCTATTGTCTTATCATTTGAACCCGCATTTGAAGTCATGCAGATGATAGTATTTTCAAAATTGATACTTCTGCCGTGAGCGTCATTTACTTTTCCCTCGTCAAGAATCTGCATAAGTATATTCATGACATCAGGGTGAGCCTTTTCAATTTCATCAAACAGGATTACAGAATAAGGTCTGCGTCTTACCTTTTCGGTAAGCTGACCAGCCTCATCATATCCAACATATCCGGGAGGCGAACCAATCATTCTTGCAACCGACTGTTTTTCCATATATTCGGTCATATCAAGCCTTATAAGAGGTTCAACGGAATCAAACATTTCTTCTGCAAGAACTTTTACAAGTTCGGTTTTTCCTACACCAGTAGGGCCTACGAAAATAAATGATGCAGGTCTGCGTCTCTTATTGAGCTGTACTTTGGTTCTCTTTATTGCCTTTACAAGAGCCGTAATAGCTTCGTCCTGACCGATTACCTTTGATTTGAGTGCATCTTCAAGCTTTGATACTTTTTCATATTCGGATTCAGCCACCTTGCTTGCAGGAATACCCGTCCACATCTCGATAACCTTTGAAATATCTTCCTCTGTAACCTGAACATCTTTTGTTTTTTCGGCAAGAATCTTTTCTTCTTCATTTTTTCTGATTAATTCGCCTTTAAGTTCAGCAAGCTTTTCATAGTCCGGCTCTGCACTTGTTTCGATAGTATCAGCCTGTTTTTTAATATTTTCAATTTCTTCAAGAAGTTTTGTATGCTGTGCGATTTCAGGAGTTCTTATGCATACTCTTGCACATGATTCATCAAGGAGGTCAATCGCCTTGTCGGGGAGAAATCTGTCATTAATATATCTTTCTGAAAGAACAGCACATTTTCTTATAAGATAATCCGAAATTTTAACCTTGTGATAATTCTCATAATATTTTTTAATTCCGAGAAGAACCTCAACAGTATCTTCAATATTTGGTTCGTTTACAGTAACAGGCTGGAAACGTCTTTCAAGAGCAGAATCCTTTTCAATATATTTTCTGTACTCGCCGAAAGTAGTTGCACCGATAACCTGAATTTCACCTCTTGAAAGAGCCGGCTTGAGAATATTCGCAGCATTCATAGAGCCTTCCGAATCGCCTGCACCGACAAGATTATGAACTTCATCGATAAACAGTATAATATTTCCCTCATGCTTGACTTCTTCAACAAGACCTTTCACACGGCTTTCAAACTGTCCTCTGAACTGTGTTCCGGCAATAAGAGCCGTAAGGTCAAGAAGATATACTTTTTTATCAGCAATATTCAACGGAACATCTCCGGAACATATTCTCTGTGCGATACCCTCTGCAATAGCAGTTTTACCGACACCCGGTTCACCGATAAGGCAAGGATTGTTTTTAGTTCTTCTTGAAAGAATCTGAATAACTCTTGAAATTTCCTTATCTCTGCCGATAATATTGTCAATCTTTCCGTCTTCAGCTTTCTGAGAAAGGTTAGTGCAGTAATTTCCGAGAAATTTCAGTTCTTTTTTTGATTTCGGCTTATCCTTTGAACCGAATCCGAAAAATCCGTTCTTTTTATTTTTTTCATCGGAATCCTTTTTCTCTGATTTTTTATCTTTCTGTGAATCGGGATTAATAAAAGGATTATCGCTTAAAATATTCTGAATGAAATTAGGGGGCATTGTATTTGACCCTCCCATTTCAAAGCTGTCACCGTCAAGAAGTTCCATCATCTGATTTGACATATTTTCAATTTCTTCGTCAGTGATGCCGAGTTTATCCATATATTCGGCAACCTGAGGAATGTTTCTTTCCTTTGCACAAACCATGCAAAGATTTTCATTTTTTCTTTCACTGCCCTGCATAGATGTTAAAAACACCACTGCCGGACGCTTTTTGCACTGACTGCACATTATCATAAAAAAATGTCCTCCAAATAAAAAAATTTATATAATATATTTTCAGACAACAGTATTTTTGATTATTATATTATATATATGCCTGAAAATTCCGGTTTTTTCAATAGTATCAGTATTAAAAAGAATCATTTCATTATTTCCTGCATCTATAAGAATTTTTACAGCTACTGAAATAATTATAAATGAAAATGCCGTTTCAGCAATTCCGGAAACTATTCCGAGAATATGGTCAGCAATTCCGAATGACGGAATAAATCCGGAAATGCGGTCATTAATGGCTGTTATCAAAAGCATAACTGCCATAGCTGTGAGAACAAACAATATTTTTTCAATAAATGATACTGCCGGTTTTCTGGTAAAATGTTCTTCAATATAAACAGCATTAAGCATTGTATCATCATTATACATCATTTTAATGCTTTCGTCAAATTCATTTTTTGAAAATTCGGGACTTTCAATTACAAATGACGGTATATCTGACTTAATTGAATCAAAAAGAATCTGCTTGTAGCCTGTCCGGAATTTCTGTGAAAAATTTTCCTCACTGTCAAAATTTTTCTGAATACTGCTGAAATACTGAAAGGTTTTTTCTGTTATATCTTCTCCGCTTTTAAATATTTCCTCAAGCTTTTCTGCATCAGCAGTAAAGCTGTATCCGAGACTGTCGATATATGCCTTATACTGACGGCTGAAATCCATTTCAGAGATATTTTCATGTATATGCTGAATATTTTTTTCCTGAAAAATTTTTGAATAAAGAAAGTCTGCCATTACAGTGCCTGACTTAAATGCTGTAAATATACTCAGAACACAGCCTATTATCAGCATAAAAGATTTTGATATGCCTTTTCTGACAGATATATAAATAATAACTGCTGTAACCGCAATTAAAAGAAGGTCATAAAAATTATAAAATAAATCTTCCAGAAAAATCAATCCTTCCTTAATCAGTTATTATAATCGATTCTGTCTATTTTGTCATATCCGAGGAGGAATATATAATCATCACTTCTGCGGAATGAAACATAGGCATCACTGATTTCAACTGTTGAGCGGAGCTGTCCCTCAAAGTCATAAGCCATTATATTTTTTGAAGTCATAATATATGCACAGCCGTCATATATTGCAACATCTTTAAGGACTTCCTCGGAATTTATAACAACAGGCTCGGAGGATTCATCGGATATAAGAGTAAGGGCATATTTTCTACGCTGTTCATCATTTGAAATCACAGCAGTATGAGACCCCTCAACAGCTCCTCCGCTGAAATCTCCGCCATATACTGAACTGTTTATTATTTTTCCCTCGCTGTCATAATATGCACATTCTTCTTCACCGAGAAGAACAGCACCGCCGGATTCAAGAGGAAATGAATCTATACAGAAAGTTTCAGCAGGTTCAGAAATCCAGAGAGGCTCGCTCTTATCGAAATGTATTTTTTCAGTTATATTTATCAATGCACCGTTGCTTGCATTTATAAAGCTGAGCAGACAGCCCTTTCCGTCCTCTGTAAAGCTTACATCAATAATTCTTTCAACACATTCTCTTTTATAGACAAAATTTCCTTTTCTGTCATAGACATTCAGAACGCTTGCATACTTGTCAGATGCTGTAACTACTGCGATATAATCCTTATTCATTATTCCGAATATGATTATATTATCCATTTTCTTTGTAAATGAAGTCTTTTTATAGGATTCTATGCGGAAATTATATCCACCGCTTTCATATATAAGAGCCTTTCCGTCCGAAACTTTCATAACAGCATTGCTGTATCCATGCTGACGGCTTTCAATAAGACCACCATTCTGATTGTATATGTATATATAGGCATCATTAAGCAGATAACCGATTTTATTTGTAACATCAAACTGATATTCAGAACCGCCCGTTATTTCTATCGGGAAATTCCCTTCAGCAAGCTTTCCGTTATTCCTGATAGTAGTCTGATATTTTTCGCCCAGACCTTCAAGCTTGGGATACCATTTGTCACGGTAATAATAAAGACCGCCTACTATAAGTGCAAGCACAATAATTATTATAAGCTTTATTATACGTCGTCTGCGTTTTTCCTTTTTTCTTTCTTCTATAATATCTATATCATTGGCAGACAATTTTCAAAATCTCCTCTCTGATTCAGTAATAGACCCTATTCAGATAAAGACCGTGAGGCATAGCAGTTTTTCCGGCTTTCTGACGGTCACGGGCTTCAAGAATAAGCGGTATATCATCGGGTGAAAGCTTTCCCTCATTTACCCATATAAGAGTGCCGACAATAATCCTAATCATATTATACAGAAAACCATCGCCTTTTACAAGTATTATCACACAATCTTCAGTATTTTCTATTCGTATGTCATAAATAGTGCGTATTGTTGTTGAAACTGATGTATTACTTGAACAAAACGATGCAAAGTCATGAGTGCCTATAAGTGGCTGAACGGCACGTTTTGCAAGTTCAATATCAAATTTTCTTCTGTAATGGAGCATAAGGTCATCGGCAAAAGGGTTTTTCGATTCACTGCAATGGAGCTTATATATATATTCTTTCGCCTTGCAGTCAAAACGGGCGTGAAAATTTTCGTCCGCCTCCTCACACGAAAGAACTGATATATCTTTCGGCAAATAGCCATTTACACCTCTTACGAAATTACGGCATGGAATACTGCTTGATGTCTTGACATTAAAGCAGTACTGATTTGCATGCACTCCTGTATCAGTTCTTGAACAGCCGTTTACAGTTACTTTTTCATTGAGAACCTTTGAAACGGCTTTTTCAACAGTTTCCTGAACTGTCAAAGCGTTATCCTGTCTCTGCCAGCCGTGATATGCCGTGCCACGGTATGCAATAAATACTTTAAGATTTCTCATAATTTTCAGCCTCATCAGCGGATTCCGGAACTTCTTCGGAAACTGTTTCAGATTCCGGAATATTTTTCCTTTTTCTGAAATCAAGAACGGCAAGCATTATAAACAGCACTAAAGATATAACAGTGCATGATGTTCCGGCAACAAATCCCTCCGGAATATATTTCAGTTTTATTTCGTGCTGACCTGCGGAAACCCTTACACCGCTTACAGCGTCCATAATTTCAAGGAGTTCCTGTTTTTCACCGTCAACATAAACGCTCCAGCCCTTTTCATAAGGAATTGAAAGATACATAACACCGTCATTCAGAGCATTTACAGTTCCGGTTATTTTTGTATCTGAAAAATCAGTAATTACAAAAGGCTCATCAGCAAGTTTCTGATACATCTGTTCAAAAACATCTTTATTTAAAGCGTATACCATAATTTTTGCACTGCCGTTCGCCTTATCGTTATTCATATCTATTTCAAGTCTTACATTCTGACCTGCCTCACATGAACCCATAGGGAACATTATCGGATAATCTGAAACATCAATATTGCTGTCAATGGTTCTGCTGTCCTGCTTTACTGCTACTTTATCAAAGCTGTTTGAAACATATCCGTAAAGCATTGAATTTTCGGGAACAGTATATTCAAAATTCATTTCGGCAGATGCCTTTTCATCCGGATTGATGTTATATGTATAGTTTCCGTATGAATTTTTTGTTACATAAACTCCCTTATGGTCTGCAACGGCAACAGGCTGTGGCGTATACAAATCTTCATTTATTCCGGTAGCATATTTAAATATTGCATTCTGATATTCAAAAGGAATATCATAGTCGCTTGTATCAAGAATATTATTTCCAAGATTGAGTATATCTTCATTCATCATATATCCCAATGGCAGACTGTACTTGTTTTTGTATAAATAGGAAGTTTCAGAATTTCCGTAATATTCAAGGAAAGTTTCATCAGCATGTTGCTGACCGTTTTTGCTGATAATATATTTTATTCCGAGAAGTGCATTTGTAGCCGGTGAAGATGTTCTGTACATGTATCTGTTTCCCGCCTCAGAGCCGTACAAACCTATTTTTTTAATAAATTTCGTGACATTTACATTAGCTGATGATGAAAACTGTGAAATGCCTCTATATCCGTAAGCTGAACTGTCATTCAATGTGTATGTACTTGTACATTCAGTACGCCAGAACAAATCGCTTTCATTTTCATCAATAACTGCAAGCAGTGATTCAACTCCGTTATAGCTTGAAGGGTATGAATAGGAGGTTGTATCTACCGTCTTTACGCCTATATTTGCATTGAAATAAGTTTCGGTACATACTCCGGCAAGAATAAGAAAACTCATAATATACTTGTATGCGTTTTTAAACTCCGCTGAAAGGAATTTTGCAACTATGAATATAAATATAAATCCTGCCGATATTGCTATTGAGTATTTAAAATTATCGGGCATGTTTTTTATAATATCATTATCCTTGCGGTAATTAAGATAAAATATTACGGCAGGGAAAACCGGCATGAATATAATCTGATATATTTTCAGTCCGTTTTTAAGAATTATATCGTATGCCCTGTATGATGCTGTAAGAAGTACAAAAGGGAAAATAAATGCAAACCGGTAAGGAATCATATTTGTAAAGTGAAATCCATGCCATATATAGTTGAGTATGTTAAGATTACAGCTTACTGTAATAAAAGCAAGTACAAGAACAGCACTTATTTTTTCTCTTATTCTGATTTTTGGTGCAAACAGAAATACCCCGAAAAGTACGACTGCAAGCATACCGCATGCAAAATTAGGAAGTCCTTCTTTTGTAGACGGTTCACTGTATGTAAGCATATTTGCAAATATATCCGTCCATTTTTCATAAAATGCATGGTCTTTCGGAAATGAATTTTCAGCACTGTAAGTAAGCTGTAATGCAAAATATGCCGGAAGCAGTATAAATCCGCCCAATGCAATACCTATAACCGATGAGCGTGCAGTAATCCAGAGCTTATATAAACAGTCTTTAATTCCCTTGCAGTTGCATATTGCCATAACTGCAAATGCAATAACAGTAAACAGGCATGTAAAATATCCGATATAGTAATTTGATATTAACGAAAGTGCAAGCGATAATGTGAACAGTTTCCATTTTCCCTCACGGCATATAGCAGTAACGCCCGTCATAACAAGCGGGAATAATGCTATTGTATCAAACCACATGACATTCCAGTAATATCCGAGAGTATAACTGCAAAGTGCAAAAAGTATTCCGAATACCGTAATTGAAATATCATTTCTTTTGAAAGTATATCCGAGAAAATAGCTGAAAAATGCTCCTGCAAAGCCTATTTTTAAAACAAGTATAAGAGTAAGGGCATCTCTTGCATTTTCTTCGCTGAAAAATACTGAAAGCCAGTTAAGAGGACTCATTGCATAGTATGATATAAGCGAAAGAAAATTTGTACCCATACCGTTTTCCCATGAATAAAGAAAAGAACCTCCTGTCATAAGCTTTTCACGCACTACTCTGAAAAAGGGATAATACTGATGCCAGAGGTCAACAACAAGTATCTGCTGATTTCCAAAAGGGTGTACTTCATTTTTAGCAAATGCAATTATCATTATACCCGCTGATATTATAAACGACAACGCCGAAAAAAGAAGTATCTGCCATAATTTTTTTTGTTTCTCCATTTTTTTGCAAAGCCTCCGTATTTTATTTTAATTTGATATTAACGGTCATAGTCAGAACGAGAAAAAAAACAGTTACAGACAAGGCAATATAATCGGCTTTTCCGGATTTCATCTGTCTTAGCCTTGTCCTGCCCTCTCCCCCGTTGTAGCAACGACATTCCATAGCGGTTGCAAGTTCTTCGGCACGTCTGAATGATGATATAAGCAACGGTACAAGTATCGGGATAAGGCTTTTCGCCTTTGCAATAATATTTCCGGAATCAAGTTCCGCACCTCTTGCCTTTTGTGCGGATATTATTTTATTCGTTTCTTCTATAAGAACAGGAATAAATCTCAATGCAATTGACATCATCATTGCAAGCTCATGAACAGGAAATTTAATCTTTTTAAGAGGGCTTAAAAGCCTTTCAATAGCATCAGTGAGAACTATCGGCGATGTTGAATATGTCAGAACAGAAGTTCCCGCAAGCAGAAGTATAATTCTGACTATCATAAAAATACTTGTATTTATTCCCTCGGAAGTGATTTTTATAAACTGCCATTGAAAATATATATCTCCGTCCCTTATAAAAAGAATATTAAGAAGTGCCGTAAAAAGCAGAAAGGGAAATACAGGCTTTATGCTTTTGAAATATACTTTCAGAGAAATTTTTGTGAGTGCAACAGCTAAGGCAGTATATACAAATCCTATTGCAAGACAGATTACTGAATCACCCGAAAAAATCATTATCATGTATATCATAATCATTACAATTTTATATCTCGGGTCAAGACGGTGAATTATACTATCCACGGGAAAATACTGACCTAAAGTAATATCTTTCAGCAAATTATATTCTCCTTTCTTCAAGAAGCTTTAAAACGGTATTTTTTGCATATTCAACGGTATATATTTCATCATTCAGAGGTATTCCGAGCTGTTTAAGCTTATTGAATACCCTTGTAATCTGCGGAACGTCAAGCCCCATTTTCTCGATTTCAGCTGAACGCCTGAAAACATTTTCAACCGTATCATAGCAGAAAAGTTCTGATTTATTCATAACAAGAATTTTTTTTGCATATTTTGCAATATCCTCCATACTATGGGAAACTATCATAACAGTACTACCTGTTATTTTATGATAATTCTTTATTATGTCAAGAATCCTGTCTCTGCCATGAGGGTCAAGACTTGCGGTAGGTTCATCAAGAATAAGTATTTCGGGATTCATAGCCATAACCCCTGCAATAGCTACTCTCCTTTTCTGACCTCCGGAAAGCTCAAACGGTGAACGCTTTAAAAGCTTTTCAGGAATTTCAAGCATTTTTGCCGTATCGTGAACACGTTCCTTTATTTCCTTTTCAGAAAGTCCCATGTTTCTGACTCCGAATGCAATATCCTTATATACGGTTTCTTCAAAAAGCTGATATTCCGGATACTGGAAAACAAGTCCGACTTTAAATCTGACCTGACGGATATTTTCCTTATCCTCCCATATATCCCTACCGTTTACGAATATTTTTCCTGATGTGGGCTTTAAAAGTCCGTTGAAATGCTGTATAAGAGTGGATTTCCCCGAACCCGTATGCCCCATAATCCCGACCAGTTCACCTTTTTCGATTTCAAGATTTATATTGTCTATTGCAGTTTTTTCAAAAGGAGTCCCCTGACTGTATATATATGTCAGATTTTCTGTTTTAAGTGCGGACAAATTTCTTTCACCCTTTCAGAAGTTCATAAAGTGCTTCAACGCATTTTTCTTCAGTAATAATATGACTGTCAAGCTTTATTCCCTCTTTGCCTAAAAGATATATCAGTTCGGAAGTCTGCGGAATATCAAGACCTATGCTTTTCATTTTTTCAGCCTGTGAGAATACATTTTCGGGAATATCATCAAGAATTATTTCTCCCCTGTCAATAACTATTACCCTGTCGCTTTCGACAGCCTCATTCATGTAATGCGTTATAAGAACTATTGTTATTCCGTATTCTTTATTCAGATTTTTTATAGTTTTCATAACCTCACGCCTGCCATGAGGGTCAAGCATTGCAGTCGGTTCATCAAGTATTATGCACTCCGGACGCATTGCAATTATTCCCGCAATTGCAACTCTCTGTTTCTGACCTCCCGAAAGCTGATTCGGTGAATGGAATCTGTATTCATACATTCCCACGGATTCAAGTGCATCATCTACACGCTTTCGCATTTCCTCATAAGGTACACCCATATTTTCAAGTGCAAAGGCAACATCTTCTTCAACTATTGATGCTACTATCTGATTATCGGGATTCTGAAATACCATTCCGGCACGCTTTCTTATATCAAACAATCTGCTTTCATCAGATGTATCTATTCCGTCAATATATACCTTTCCCGAACTCGGGAGCAGTATAGCATTGAAATGCTTCGCAAGAGTAGATTTCCCCGAACCGTTATGCCCCAGTATCGAAACAAATTCGCCCTTTTTTATATCCAGATTTATATTTTTCAGAACTTCTGTGATAACCGGATTTTCTTCGTCCCCCGATTTATAGCTGAAACATAAATTTTCTGTTCTTATTATACTCATAATGCAACTGCTCCCTTGCCGGAAATAAATTTCAGAGAGAAGCTTATTTCCTTTTAATTGTTAGTCTGCTGTTGTTGTTTCCTCTGTGTCATCAGATATAATGACATTAAGCTCATAGTTTTCGCTTACAATGGCATTTGACAAAATACTGTTTTCAATAATAGCCCTTGCATTAGCATCTGCCTTTTCGAGAAGTCCCTTGTCTATAGCTTTCTGTTCTGTGAAACGGTCGTTATCTACTGTAAATGTATTGACATCATCAACCTCAATAGGATTAAAAATATTATTGGATTCATCAAGAATTTCAAAACCGTTCGGGTCGTGAGTGTGGCTGAGTATTTCCGATTTCGGAATAATTACTGTTATTTTCTTTTCTCGCTCATCGATTTCAGTTTTAACGTCCTCAAGATTAATTCCGGCTTTTATAGTACCACTCCACTTTATTATAAAGGATTTCTTTGTAAAAGGAATTTTAAAATCTTTAATCTTGTTGCTGTCCTCGAATTTGCTTGCGTCGGTATAAATATATTCAAT